>CAZFKK010000192.1:0-5973 GCA_964519735.1 uncultured Taibaiella sp. | reverse complement strand
TATCTTTCATGCCCCGCACCATACCATTACCCGGAATGAGGTTTTGCGCAGTATGCCGTAGATCCTGCATGGCTTCATCCAGGTATTCCATACTCTCTCGGAAATCTTCAGCCGTTAAGGGGCCTTTTGCATTCCCCAGGGTGGTACTAAGGCTTAATTTCACTGCCAGGAGTTGAGAGGATACGCCGTCATGAAGCTCGGTGGCAATCCGGGTGCGTTCTTTTTCTTCACCATCCATCATCGCTTTAAGCCTGTTGATCTCCATGTTCCTCAACTGCAATTGCTTTTTGTTTCTGTAGTTGAGAAACAGGACGATCAATAAAATGGTTAAAAACAGGGCGCTGACAGAGATCCCTGCAATCCAGAAATTTTTTTCCCGGAGTGCGCTCTTTTGCCTGTTTAAGGACAATTGCTGCTCTGCTAATTGTTTGTCTTTTTCTGCTACACGGAATTTAATTTCCAGTTGATGGATGTCCGTGGTTTTATTTTCATTGTCCAGGCTATCTTTGAATTGGGTATAAGCAAATTGATGTTGGTAGGCATCCTGCCACTGATGGGTCCGGCTATATATGTCTGCCAGCAAGCCGTGGGCATAGACAATATTTTGCGGCGCTTTATACTCTTCTGCCAGTTGCAACGCCATTTTTGCATAATGCGCTGCACGTTTCAAATCATTTTTTGAAAAATAGATCCATCCAAGGTTGATATAAGGTGTTATCTTAGACATGTAGGGATTGGTTTTATCCGAAACGAGCATAGCCTTTTGCATGAAGGTAATTGCGGAGTCATAATTCCCTATCGCTTTCTGCAATCTCCCCATGGACAGGTAGGCTACCTGTAGTACAAAAGTATTGTCATGAAGCAGGCTTAGTTGTATGGCTTGCTCATAATATTGACTGGCCTTTTCCCATTGCTCCAGGCTGGAATAAGTGCCGCCAAGATTAACATAGACCTGGTCCAGCTCGACGGTCAGCCCGTGTTTTTTCCCAAGGGCAATGGCCCGTTCCAGGTAATAGACCGCTTTATCCTGCCGGTTCACATAATGCATCATGGAACCAATAGAATTATAGGCATGGATCCTTAATACAATGATAGAACTATCTGCAGGAAATTCATCCAGTAATTTTAAGACATTGTATTCTAAAGCAATCGCTTTTTTATAATTGCCCTGGTAGGCAGCCAGCGAACCTGCATTATCATACCAAAGTGCTAATAACCGGTTGGTACGTAACGCCCTGGAGGCGAAGTAACAATAAGGATAAGCTTTGGTTAAAAAGGAATCTGATCGTTCATAGTCTCCTTTAGTGATGGCATAGACGGAATGTGCAATATAGACATTACCTATGCCATAGCCAAAGTTGTAAGTCCTGCTCAAGGACAATGCCGTGTCCAGCATAGCCAATGCCGTGTCCATACTTTTAAATTCAAAGTTCTGGGATTTGCTGATCAGTTGCAGGACATGAGCGCTGTCTTCTTTGCTGATCCGCTGAGAAGAAAATTGCTTGAGTCCTGGCTCCTGGCTCATTCCCTTAAACCCTAATCCACAGCAGCAAAGGAAGAGCAAATAGCCTTTAATTCTGTAAAGCGGGATAGCAATTGTTTTATGAAAATGAGGTAAAGAGTACATAATAAATGAGATTACCCTTCAAATAAAATCAGTCCGTACGTATTTATACGTAGCCTTTGTTTAGATCAGGGCTTTACTTTTACCTCACAAATTAAGCATTATTCTGTATTTATTTTTAACTTTTAACCTGACTTCTTTTTCCTGGAATCCTACAGTTAAAGTGACGGAAGACATTTTTTGAGAGATTGGGTAAACCAGGCATTTAAACTTCACAGTGATGTCAAGAAACCTTAGACGATTATCATTCCTGTTGTTATGCTGCGGATGCACACCCGGTGGTAGCCCCGACCCACATACAGCATTGCTGCTGCGGGAACGGGATAGCCTGTTGGAAGCAGTGAGGTACGAAAGACCGGAAAATGATTTCCTTTTTGTTCAGGAACATTATGGCCATGTATATGGCTTATGGAGAGATAAAAAACTACAGCTGCCTTTAAGGGATAGTACTTCTGGAATTTTGGAGCAGTTGCCTTTTTCGCCTGATTTATTCCATAGGGAGGGACTGCGAGGAAAGTATAACGTGGATTCTTCGGCTTTTACCAAGGCAGAGGAAGAGGTATGCGTACCATCAGTAAGAAATTCCCCGGTGAGATCCGGGGAAACAGATTATTTCAGGTAGATGAGATTCGCTTAAGAGCATACTTTCAGCCTCCTATAAAGCTATTTTAAACTATAGCATGGAAGTAAAGTAAAAAAAATACAGTGCTACGTATTTATACGTAGCCAATGCTTTGAACAGACCTGTAATTTTACTGTACCAATCAAAAATAATACTGTTTTTATTGTTCCTATTTCTAAAAATCATCGACGATGAAAAAACTTCAACTTTTAGGTATCTTCCTCACTTTAACCTGTCTTTCCTATGCGCAAAAGGAGAATAATTTTTGGGCCTGGGGTAATGGAGTGGGATTGGATTTTAGTAGTGGTACAGCAGTGCCCGTTAAAACAGGAATTCATAGCGTCAGAGGCAGTGCGGCAGTGTCTGATCCCAAAACCGGATCCCTGTTGTTTTATTCGGAAGGAGATACTGTATGGAACAAGAACCATCAGCACATGACTAACGGTACTGGCCTGGAAGGCAACAAAGACTGGGAAAAATTTAATAATTCCACGCAGGGTGTTTGTATCATTCCTTTCATCAATGATCCTCAAAAATTTTACCTGTTTTCTTTGGAAGTCGGATCCGCGGCGCCTTTCTCGCAATCCTCTGGTAGGTTATTTTATTCCGTGGTAGATATGTCCCGGAATGGAGGATTGGGAGATGTAGATCCAATACGAAAAAATATTCTTTTGGATAGTTTTATCGCAGACTGCCTGATTGCTATTCCTGGTAATAGTTGTAATGATGTGTGGCTTGTAGCAAATGTTGCTGATACGGGGCTGATTAAAGCTTATCATATTACAGCATCCGGAGTTGATGCTACTCCCGTCATTTCTTATATAGGTAAGGATATAGACGGCAAAGGCGCTTTCAAGCAGTCTCAATTTGCGGTATCGCCAGACCGGACCAAATTGGCGATGAACAGTTATAATGTTATGTTTTATGCTGTTCCTATTAGTTTTTTTCACCCAAATTCCTCAACCAATGGGGCGCAAATCTGTGATTTCGATCCCTGGACGGGTAAGGTAAGTAACCCTATCGTACTGAATTCTAGCTTGAAAAGCCCAGGCTCTGAAAAGTTAAATTATGGGATTTGCTTTTCTCCGGATGGAAGTAAACTGTATATGTCGTACGGCAACCGTGCTCCTGGTGATCTGAACTTTGTCGATTCCCTATGGCAATACGATTTAAGTATTTATACCGATGCTGCGATTACGGCTTCGAAAACTTATATCAGGTCCAGTTTGATAAATGACAAGTTTAGTGTATTTCAAAAACGAGACGATAAAATTTATGTAACAAGCCCGGAAAGTACTAAGGCATTAGACATAATTAATAAGCCTAATTTGAAGGGAAGTGCCTGCGATTACCAGGCCAATGCGATCCCACTTTTAGCCGGGATGGCATTAACCTATTCCATGCCGGTTGAAGTACCTGTACTCTTGCGCATGGATACCATTTATACTCTGGCTACAGATAGTTTAGTCTGCTCCGGATGGGAAAGCGGTATTCCGCTTACAGCTCCGGTTTCTCAGGATGCATTGTCTTACCGCTATCAATGGAGTAATGGGGATACTACTCAAAAAGTTTCGGTCAACAGCAGAGGAACTTATTGGGTAAAATATTACAATAGCTGCCATTATCATGTGGATACTATAGTATTGCGCGGTTCAGATATTGATGCGGTAATCAATATTAATGAATTTGAGCTGGGCACGACAATTGCTTATAAAAGTTACCAGTGGTTGCTGGACGGAAAGATAATTCAGGGGGCTACCGGAGCCAAATATAATGTCGGAGCAAATGGAGACTATTCTGTAGTGGTTACAGATGAATTGGGTTGTACAGATACATCAGCTATCCTGAAGATAACCAATTATACCAGTATTGATCCGGTTACGAGCCTGGCCAGACAAATAAATATCTATCCCAATCCAGCCCGGGATATTGTGCATATTCATGCACCATTTGAAATTAATGTACTGCTTACCACTATGGAAGGCAGAGTAATACACCGGAGTAATGGAGGGGGAAGTATTTCTGTAAAAGGGCTTGCTACCGGTATTTATCTGTTGCAGGTTATGGACAGTAAGGGTATAGTTTTACGCGTGGAGAAAATAATTAAATCAATATAATCGGAATCTTTTTTTCTTACCTTTAGACGGGCACTCCCTAACTGGATTGACCAGCAGTTAGGGAGTGCTCCGGAATTAGGGCAATTTTTAAGGAGCAATTATACCACAGTCACATTAGCCGGACACATAAGGTTCATGATTTTTGGAAACGTCTTTTTCAACACGATTTTATATGAATCTGACAGCAGGTTTGAGACCTAAAGGATAAAGGGTAAGCCTATGAAACAGGGTAACTATTTTCTGTTATTGTTGTATATGGTGCTCGGTATATTACCCGGAGTATTGCATGCACAATATGAAAACGTATGGGCATTCGGATATGGTGCTGGGCTTGATTTTAATAGTGGTGCAACGGTAGCCATTAAAACCAGTATGGATACAAGAGAAGGCTGCGCTTCCCTTTGTGATGAGCAGGGACAGTTATTATTTTATACAGATGGGGAATCTGTATGGGCACGTGACCACAGCAGGATGCCCAATACAACCAACCTGAGCGGATTGGGCACTAATATAACCAGCAGTACCACGCAAGGGGCGATCATTGTGCCCATACCCGGAAACCCCTCCAAGTATTATGTCTTTTCCCTCGGGGCATTGGGAACGGCCCATTTAGGTAAGTTGTTTTATAGTGTTATTGACATGGATTTAAATAACGGTTTGGGCGACTTAAGTCCCGGTACCCGAGGCAGCTTGCTGGATATCAATCTAACCGAGCAAATGACAGCCGTGACCGGGAATAATTGTGATGTATGGTTACTTGTTGTTGCTAATACCACAGGAGCTTTAAAGGCTTTTCATATCGATGCTGGTGGCGTTAATCCCACCCCGGTCGTGTCTTCTGCAGGTATGCCGGGCACAGGTATGTTGGGGAGTATAGAAGTGTCCCCGGATAGGAGTAAGGTAGCTCTTGGCCAGGGTAATATGGTACTGATGGATTTTGATCCGGAAACAGGTACAGCAAAAAATCCTGTAGAACTCTTTCGGGCCAATAATTATTATGGGCTTTGCTTTTCTCCGGACGGCTCCAAACTCTATGCTTCCAACTTAGCATCATTACAGCAATTTGATTTAAGCTCCGGCGATTCCGTAAAAATGAAGGCATCCAAGAGCCTGGTCTTGAATGCACCTACATCCGGAATAAAAAGAGGTCCGGATGGGAAGGTCTATACTACCGGTGGCGGCACCACGCTTAATGTGATTCTAAAGCCAAATCTACCGGCAGCCGATTGTCAGTTGGTCCGGGATGCAGTGGCACTTTTCCCAGGTACGAAACATGCCCTGGGTATGACGAATACGGCAGCCATTATAAAGGAGCGATATATTCATCGTTCCTTCCCAGATACCCTTACCTGTGCAGGCAATCAGGTACTGCAGATTACCAATACAACTGCGGACCATTTTGCCTGGGATGATGGGAGTGTCGGACCTTCCAGAACGGTGGACAAACCGGGGGTGTATTGGGTAAGTTACCAGGCCGCTTCTCCGTGCATGCTGGATTATATCGTAGATACCTTTACCGTAGCTCCCTATACTAACAGAAAATATTATAGTACCCAGAACAAGAAGGGCCGCTGCAGTACGGATACCCTTATCCTTGACGCTACAACATC
>CAZFKK010000191.1:0-5990 GCA_964519735.1 uncultured Taibaiella sp. | reverse complement strand
GTTAAAAACACAGCCGGACTGGTCAACACTGCTATTCAGATGGGGTTGTTAGAAGCCAGGCAAGAAGAATAGTGCTTTACTTGTTTCCCCCAGCCTGTTTTCACTTATAGCTTATGAAACCTTTGCAGCATCGTCTACTTCTTCTTTGTCTTCTCTATTCAGGCTACAGCTTCGTCCTGTCTCTGGATACACAGGCTCAGGAGTATGTGGGCCATAATTTCAAATTCGTACTTACTGCGGATACCAATCTGATACAGCAACACCTGAAAACCGGCCATTTACTGAAAGCCAAAGGACAAATGGACAGCGCGCGATGGCACTATCAGCAAGTACTTCGGGAAAGCTACCCCTACCGCTATAGTGATGGTATTATCGATGGCCTGATCAGTATAGCCTTAAGCTACGCCAGAGAGGGTAAATATGACACCGCTTTATCCCTATACAATCGAAGTCTTAAATTTTGCGATACCCGCGCTCCTTCCCGCAAATACTTTGGGGTAATATATAATGCCATCGGGGCAGTGCATTCTATGTTAGGTAATGACGGAGCGGCAGTAAGCAATTTAAAATTGGCGATCCATAATATGGAATTGTACAAAGAATCAAAAGGTACCGTGGAAACTTTTTATTCCAATCTTGCCGTTGTTATCGAACAAGTTGATGAAGGGGATAAAGCCATGTATTATCTGGATAAAGGAGAGGCTATTGCCAGTAAGAACAAAAATAAAGAAACACTTTCCTATATTTATTTTAAAAAATCGAAGATTTATGCCGCCAGAAAGGATACCCAACGCAGTAAATATTACCTGAAGGAGGCACTTCGCACTGTAGGGGACAATCCCTCATTTCAACTTATCCTGTTAAACTATATGGCCAATACCGCCATTGATGAAGCGCGCTACAAAGAAGCAGACTCTTTGCTTCATATTATAGAAAAGAGATTCAAAGCGACCAACTCCACCATAAATTACAACCTGTCCAGGATAACATCCGGCAAATTTTACCTAAAGACGCATCAGCTTACTAAAGCGGAGCAATATCTGCAACAGGCACTGGATATAACCCGAAAAGCGCCAGCAGCACTAACCTTGATTAAAATTCATGAATTATTGGCCGAAGTTTATCAAGGCCAGCAACGTTACGATCAGGCCTTCTTCCACCAGCAGCAAGAAAAGCAACTAAGCGATAGCCATTACAATGTTGAAAAGAAAAGAAAGTTAGCCTATATAGAAACTCAGTTCAGATCCGCCCAAAAAGACAAGGATTTAATAGAAAAGCAATTTTTGCTTAAAAACCAGCAGCAGTTACTGACCCAGAAAAACCTCTGGATTATGCTCATTTCGGTTATAGCAGTGTGCATAAGCATTTTACTGATTGCCATGTACCGACACTATACCCATAAGCAAAAGCTACACCAAAGTAGTCTTCAGATACGGGAAATGAAATCCATCATGAATGGCGAGGAAAAAGAGCGTACCCGTATGGGACGGGAGCTTCATGACAGCATCATGGTGCAGTTCTCCGTCGTTAAGATGAACCTGAGCACTTATTTGGGCGCCAATCCATCCAGCGGTGCTCCGGAGTTAAGAAAAATCCTGGATCAACTAGATGGTGCTACTTCCAGCCTGCGCAATACGGCACATAGCCTCATGCCGGATCTGTTATTACAGGAGGGGCTTGTGGGCGCCTTAGATTACTTCGTGGACTATTGCCGCAGCAATACCAGCATAGACATAGAGCTCCTGCATTATGGAAGCATCCCGCGTTTCGACATCGAGTTTGAGTTATCCCTGTATCGTATCATCCAGGAGTTGCTGCAGAACATCATGAAGCATGCCCAGGCTACTCATGCCATTGTACAATTAAGTTTTATGGATCACTATCTTTCCGTAGTAGTGGAGGATAATGGCAAAGGCATCAGCCCCAATAAGACTGATGCCCGAAATGGTTTGGGGCTAAAGAGTATAGAGGCACGTGTTAAAGCTGTTAATGGCAGGATGAGTATCGAATCACAGGAAGGCAATGGCCTTGGCGTACATTTAGAGTTTATCACCAATGAACTCAGCCAGCGCCCGTCTTAGCAGTTGTACGATCCGGATGCTCCTTACCGGATCAAAGTAATATCCCCTTTATGTCGGATCAATTGCTGATCTCCCAATAACGCTTCCGCGGTAATCTGGTAAAAGTAAACGCCCGCATCCATAGCTCGACCTTTATAAGTGCCATCCCATCCCTTTTCCAGGTTTTCCGTGCTGAATAACAAGGTACCCCAGCGATTATAAATATCCATGCGGAAAAAATGAAATTTGCAATTCGAAACCATATGAAAGGCATCATTTAGCCCATCCCCATTGGGAGAGAATGCATTCGGTACTTGCAGGCAAAAGTCACAACCATAAAAATCAACCTGAATCCCCTCTTTGAGCTGCACATCGCATAGATTACTGGCGGTGACTTCATAAAAGCCGGTGCTGTCTATGAGGATACAACAAACCGTGTCTCCGGTATTCCATAAATAACGAATGCTATCCTGAGGCACACCCAGCCATAAATGCTCCCCTTTACATAATTCGATATCGCCGGGCAGCGCCAATTTTGGCCACTGAGGACTATAGATCCCAACACTGCCTTCTATTCCCAAGCAATCCGCTGTTGCCGCCTTTACGATGTATCTACCCGGGGCTGTAACGGCAATCCAGGAGGAATCCGAACCGGTATTCCAGGTGTAATGACTGAAGTATTCCTTAAAAGCATTTAATAAAATAGTATCTCCGGGGCAGATGATCGTATCCGGCCATCCATCCAGCGGCAGTTCAGCCTCCTTCAAGTGGAAAGTGTCTGTAACTTCCTTTAGGATACAATCGTTACCCCCTCTGCTCAACACCCAGTAAGTACCCGGTTGCCGGGTATGCAAATCAGGCTTATGGCTGCCTGTATTCCAGGTATATTCCTTTGCCCAAGGCCGTCCATGAAGCGTAAGGGTATCACAAATCCACTTTGTTGTCACCTTTCCGGTGTCCCCCATTGTCGGCAGGGCTGAAGAGATATCTCCCAATGCATAACTCATGCCGCCCTGGCCCATAAATGTTGTGACATAAGCCACCACCCTATCTTCGGACAACAAATGATACATTAGTGCATTGTCTATGCGCTGCTGGATATATATATACCTGGGATCGGCAGCGAAAGGAGTAAACTCATTTCTTATATCCACACCATTTAAGGTAATGCCCACTACTCCGGAATCGGCAATAAGCGTAAGTGTAGTGAGTGCATCTTTATTGTACTGCGGATAAAAGCCCCTGAAGATACTTTCCCTTATACCTTCCTTCAATGGGCTCAACCATAGTTGATCAGGATCACCAATACCGGTATTGGGACGCCCCGCCCCCTGGGTGGACCAACTTTGTGCAAACTGATTGACTGCAATAGGAAAAGAAGCGGTAATCACATGAGGATCCCAAAGTACGGTATCAAACATTTCGCCACGGTTGAGTTGGGCCACCACCTGTCCATCTACATATATCCTATTCTGATCCACTGCCGACAATACCCGTACAATGCCCGGAGTCTGGCTGAGCAACCTGATCGTATCCAATCCTGCCGCCATCATAAAGGGAACATAATGATACACAGTATCATAAGTAGATAGCGGTAAGGTCTGTTCCAACAGATAATCGCCACAACATACAGGGTCCCCTTTATTCCAGGGAAACCGGAGGTATGCCGCGCCATAATACGAAAGTACCGTGATGGGATAAGGAGAGGGTGCTGCAATCACTTTTATCGTGCTTCCACTTACATCCGCAATGGGATGCGATAGATTAAAGACATCCCCCCGGTTCATGGTAATCCTAAAAGGATTGCCGCCCAGGTAAGGGCCTATGTCTGCTACGGCATTAATTTCGAGGGTTACACTGTCCTGATGTGCTATAATCATGGCCAGTTTCTTGTTAACCCCCCCGTCCGAGCCCTGTGCACCCAGCGCAAAAAAACCTGCAGTATCCGTATTCTTTTGCGTTATGGGATATATCAAACTCGCATCCTGGGCCTGGCTAGACATGTTGGCAAAATGAACCACAATATCACTATCTGCACAAATTAAAAGTGAATTGTTGATGATCATTCCAGGTCCGGGGGCTCCGACTTCTGGTATTGGCCAGGAATAGGGAATACTTTCAAAATAATTGAAAGTATGCAAGTAAACCTCATTGGGAGTCAGCATAACAGAGACATTGTAACCAGGCATTGCCGTGAACTTAAAATGGACCGTGGCTGCATATTTACTCACCAAAAAAAATCCACTTGGTGCGGGAGCCACCTGCGCTACAAAGAATTCCTTACCGCAACTCACCATTTGACCGTTAGCCGCATAAGCAGAGCAGCAGAGTACCAATCCTACAAAGCATTTGAACACAATTCTGTGTATTGAATTACGTATATTCATAAACTAACGTGTACTGTATATTTTTCTGTAATTAATCATCCCTTATCGTACACCGTCGAGCTATTACAGGGCCCTTACCGTTTAAGGACTTTAAAGATGGCGACCGATTTTCCCTGCTCCAGCAATTCGCAAAAATAAATTCCCGTAGGATAGTCTGTCAAATCCAAAAGCAATTGATCACCCTGCCGCAACAATTTCTCCAGGCTCACTTGGCCCAAAAGGTTGGTGACCTTTACTTGTGCAACACGGCTGGAGTAGTGGCGGGCCTCTACGGTTAACTTTCCGTCAGTTGGATTTGGATATATCTGAAACTCCTGACCTGCAAAGGGATCCTTTATAGACGATGGTATAAAGGGGTAACAATCCGAAGTGTCCTTGCAGTCGTTGAGGGTAATTACTACGGCATAACTTCCCCGCTCCGTTGGTTCAAATTTTTGGGTTATTGCGCCGGAAATAGCTGTATGATCCGCGCAATTGAGCCATTGATAGCCATCCGCAGTATTTGCAATCAACGCATCCCCGCTGTTCCGCACGGCAGCTTCAGGAGCAGTAATCAATACATCCAATACCAGGATACTATCACATCCCCCGGCGTTGGTATAAGTTTGCTTATAAATTCCGGTATTTTGGTACACCACTCCATTTAAGGAATAGCTGTTGCAGGCAGTCACCAATTGGCTGTCCGGGGCATTACTTCCGATGGTGAGGGACAATACGACGATACTGTCACAATTATTAAAGCCTGTTATCGTTTGAATATACGTACCCGATTTCGTGTAGGTCTGATTGCCCAAGGTATATTGCTCACAGGCGGATACTGTGCGACCGCTTAAGGTATGACAAGTGGTACTTAATTTGAGTACAAAAGATTCGTAATTTCCCGAGGAAACCAGATTGGCCGTATTGGGTGAGGGGTCAAAATCTACAGTACTGAAGAAGTCGCCTGTAACCACCACATTCCCGGCTGCATCTACAGCGATACCATTGCCGACTTCCGGGCCTGTTCCTCCAAGGCCTACTACCCATTTATACTTTCCATTATTATCAAAACAACCAATGAATAGATCATTCCCGCCATTACTGGTAATATTGTCCGCATCTGTTCCGGGATTAAAAATGCCGGTATACTGATAATATCCGGTGACATAGATATTTCCATAATCGTCCAATGCTAATGCTCTGCCAACATCAGCTATATTATCGCTTCCCATACTTTGTGCCCACACATAATTGCCCGCGCTATTATATTTGGCCAAAAAAATATTGATGCTGGATGCTACCAGACTTTTTATGCCCGGCCCGGGATCAAAATCAGCTGTACCGCTATGAGATCCTGTCACGTAAATGTTTCCTTCAATGTCCGTTTTAATAGCATTGCCTACACCGCCAATCCTTCCTGCCCAAAGGTATTCCCCATTCGTATTGTATTTGGCAATAAATCCAGCCCCACCTGTAAGATTTGCGATACCTGGTCCCGGATTAAAATCTATAGGATCAGAAAACATGGCTCCGGTGATCCATAAATTACCTGCCGGGTCCAATG
>CAZFKK010000190.1:1375-5990 GCA_964519735.1 uncultured Taibaiella sp. | reverse complement strand
CCCCAGCATGAAGTTAAGCCCAACCATGTCCTGGTAGAAATCCGGAATATTGATTTGGCCCCGGTAGCCGGATTGCTATTCCTGGATCAGCTGAAACTGGATGGGAGAATCAATGGAGCCCTGCAGGTCACTCCCTTATTTAAAGAACAACAAATAGCTTTTGATCTTGCTATTCAGGCATTAAGGATGGATAAGGATTCCATGGGGGATATGAGCGCCGTCGGCATTTATGACAGGACTCGCTCTGAAGTCAGGTTGGACCCGGGTACTTCCTTAACTCATGGCAATGCGCGGGTCGATATAGGTGGTCAGTTTCATCTGGATCCGGTAACGGAAGAGGCCTTTGATGGTGTCGTCACCTTGAAAAAGGCTGATGTGGGTTGGCTAAGACCTTTACTCAGAGGTTATGTTAAAGATATTGAAGGGACAATTGACGGAGCGATCACGCTCAAAGGTAATCTTAGAAATCCCTTATTAAAAGGTACGTTCCGGCTGAAGGATATGGGCTTTACGCCTGATATTACTGGTGTTCATTATTTCATCCGGGAAGGCACGGTCCAGGTGCAGGAAAACAGGCTGGTTATAGAGCAGTTGAAAGTTGCCGATGACTTGGGCCAGGAAGCCCGCGGCACTGTCGCGTTAACGCATGCTGGGTTTCAGCATATGCGGCTGCACGTAAATATGCAAAGCGATCATATCCAGGTCCTGAATTTACAGGATTATGAAAACACTAATTTTTATGGAAATGTATATGCTGCCCTACAACTCCGCGTTACCGGGTTGTTAGATGATCTGAGTATGAATATTTTTGCAACCCCTCAAAAAAACTCCAGGTTATTTATCCCTATTGATTATAGCAATGATATGGGGGCTTACAATTATATACGCTTTAAGGAATATGGAGCGGTTACGGAGCCGGCAAAAAGATCAGGCGCTAATAAGTTCAGCTTACGCCTGGATGCTGTCGTTACCCCGGACCTGGAAGCTACGATTATTCTTGATCCGGTTGCGGGCGACCAGATATGGGCCAGGGGGAATGGCAATATTATCCTGGAATTGCCCTCTGATGGTGAAATGCGTATGAATGGTAACTATGTTATTGAGGAAGGGAAATATAACTTCTCTTTTAAACAATTGCAGGTATTGAATTATAAACGGCAATTTATAGTCAATTCGGGCAGTGTTATTAAATGGAATGGAGATATTGCGGACGCTGACCTGGATGTATCGGCTTATGCGCAGATCAAAGCCCGTTTGTATGACCTGATCAGCAATGAAGCGGACAGGCTTAATTTACTGGAATCCGAGATCCGGGATGCACAGTTAAAGCAATATGTTAATGTGTTCCTGAGTATGAAGGGTTCTTTAAGCAGACCCGAAATGAGTTTTAAGATCGACCTGGCGGAAAACAGGTCTATAGGTACGTATGCTTATCAAAAACTGCAAAGGATCAATAATGACGACAGGGAATTGTTGAACCAGGTGGCTTCCTTATTGTTACTGGAGCAATTTATACCTCCTGAAGGAATTAATAACTCCACTATTTCCAGCGGTACGATTAATAATATGAGTGAATTGGTTTCTTCTGCTGCTTCTTCCCAGATTACCAATTTTGCCAATAAAATTTTAGGCATGGAAGATCTCTATATCGGGTTGAAATATAAAAATTATAACCTTTCTGATAATAGCCCCTTAAATTCGGTGGCTTATTATAACCGTAATGAAGCCGGGTTCAACCTCCGTAAGAATTTTTTAAACGACCGGCTCGTTGTGGAAGTAGGCGGCGTGTATGATTGGGGCAGAATGACCACGCAAAATACTTATACTACAAATTTTGCGGGAGATTTCAGGGTACAGTACCTGCTTACAGATGACGGCCGTATGCGCTTTAATGTATTCCGGTCGAGTAATTATGATGCTTTGTATTCGATCAATACAGGCAGGCAGGAAAATATTACCCGTACAGGCGTGGGGCTTAGTTACCGTAAATCCTTTAATGGATTGGGCGACTTTTTTCGCAAACGGCCAGGAAGCTGGAAGGGAAGTACGGAAGAATGGAAAACAGATCAACCGCAGGTGCCGGTCCGGGGTATTCCCTCAGATACGACCGGTTTCTCCATGTTTGTCCAATGATTGGCCCGGGGCTGCAGCGCTACTAACGAAAAAATGCTCCGGTGTTTATTCCCGGAGCATTTTTTCGTTATTATTAATCGTGGTTAAGGTTAACCTGTGTGATTAGTAACCCATATCCATTCCTCCGCCACCTGGCATAGCCGGAGCAGCAGATTTAGGTTCTGGCTTGTCCGCAATGACACATTCCGTAGTCAGGAGCATACCGGCTATTGAAGCTGCATTCTCCAATGCGATACGGGAAACCTTAGTGGGATCAATAACACCTGCGACAAACAATTTCTCATATTGTTCCGTACGTGCATTGAATCCATAATCTCCTTTACCTTCTCTTATCTTTTGAATGACGATAGAACCTTCCAGGCCGGCATTGTCTACAATAGTACGCAAAGGAGCTTCCAAAGCACGGCGAACAATCGCTACACCTGTCATCTCATCATCATTCTCCCCTTCCACTTTGTTCAGTACATCAATTGCACGGATAAATGCCGTACCACCGCCCGGTACAATTCCTTCTTCTACCGCAGCGCGTGTAGCATGCAAAGCATCATCTACGCGATCTTTCTTCTCTTTCATTTCTACTTCAGTCGCAGCGCCTACATACAGTACCGCAACACCGCCGCTTAATTTAGCCAGGCGTTCCTGGAGTTTCTCGCGGTCGTAATCAGAGGTAGTTGTTTCTACCTGAGCTTTGATCTGGTTGATGCGTGCATTGATATCCGCTTTTTTACCTTTACCGCCTACGATAGTCGTATTGTCTTTGTCGATGGTAATGGTTTCTGCCTGGCCTAAATAAGCAAATTCGGCATTTTCCAGTTTGTATCCTTGTTCTTCACTGATCACGATACCACCTGTAAGTACAGCCAGATCCTGGAGCATTTCTTTACGACGGTCGCCAAAGCCCGGAGCTTTAACTGCAGCTATTTTCAAGGAACCACGAAGCTTATTCACGACTAACGTGGACAATGCTTCCCCTTCCACATCTTCAGCAATAATCAATAAAGGACGGCCGCTTTGTACTACTTTCTCCAGGATGCCGATAATGTCCTTCATCGTGCTGATTTTTTTATCAAAGATCAGGATATAAGGACTTTCCAACTCTACCTGCATTTTTTCGGTATTCGTTACGAAATAAGGATTCAGGTAACCCCTGTCGAATTGCATACCTTCCACTACTTCTACGGTAGTGTCTGTATTTTTGGATTCTTCTACGGTAATAACGCCTTCATTGCCCACTTTTTTCATCGCAAGCGCCAGCAATTTACCGATCTCGTTATCGTTATTGGCAGATATAGTACCTACCTGTTCAATCTTTTGGTTGTCATTACCTACTTTCTGAGATTGTTTTCTCAGGTTAGCAACAACAGCAGTTACTGCCTTATCAATACCGCGTTTCAGGTCCATTGGATTAGCTCCGGCAGCTACGTTTTTCAGTCCTTCGCTAATGATCGCCTGAGCCAATACAGTAGCAGTAGTCGTACCGTCACCGGCGATGTCCGCAGTTTTGCTGGCTACTTCTTTCACCATCTGTGCGCCCATATTTTCAATGGGATCTTCCAGTTCTATTTCTTTAGCGACAGTAACACCATCTTTAGTTACAGAAGGAGCGCCGAATTTTTTCTCGATCACTACATTGCGGCCTTTAGGACCTAAAGTTACTTTAACTGCATCAGCTAAAGTGTCAACGCCTTTTTTCATTTTGTTGCGGGCGTCTATATTGAACAGAATTTGTTTAGCCATTATTTAAGATGTTATTTTAATGATTAGAATTACAATGTTTAGCTTGATCCGCCAGCGATGCCGGCACAACTGGTTTCACCTTTATCCAGGTTACACAATTGCCAGGATATCGCTTTCACGCATGATCAATAAATCTTCGCCATCTATAGTGATCTCTGTGCCGGCATATTTGCCATAAAGCACTTCATTGCCTGTTTTTACGGTTACCGGCTCGTCTTTTTTGCCTGGACCGGCAGCAATAACCGTACCACGTTGTGGCTTTTCTTTAGCAGTGTCCGGAATAATGATGCCGCCTGCTGTTTTCGTTTCTGCAGCGGCCGGTTTCACGATTACGCGGTCGTGAAGTGGGGTAATGCTCACTTTTTTAGCCATTGTATTGAATTGTTGTTTAAAGTTTGGGATTAAATTTTATAGCAGGTACCTCATCCTGGTACCCGGCTGAATAGTACTGCACCAAAAATGTGCCAAGGCTATAATCTTGACATTTTTGCAGGTTTTGCTGATGAAATCAGGACGAAGGAGGAAAAAAATGGCAGCCTGCAATCCTGGCTTCTTGCTGAATGGCAGAATTACGGCAGTCTTTTTCATTTTCTCCCATCAAAGAATAAATATTATAATCTGCCGGGCGTAAATACACCCTCCCGGTACAATTCCTTATCTTTGCTCCCATTTAAAATTGCAAAATGCTTTCTAACGATATATTGCTCAGGGCCTATCGCCTGATGATGACTGCCAGGGCAATGGC
>CAZFKK010000190.1:0-1365 GCA_964519735.1 uncultured Taibaiella sp. | reverse complement strand
GGCAGACATTTATGAAAATAACCGCAGCATATGTAAATATGTACATTCTACCTCGAGAGGGCATGAAGCGATCCAACTGGCTACAGGTTTTTTGCTGGAACCTTACGATTATGTAAGTCCTTATTACCGGGATGAAAGCCTTATGCTGGGCATGGGCTGGCGTCCTTATGAGATGATGCTGCAATTACTGGCCAAGGGAGAAGATCCTTTTACCGGTGGCCGGGCTTATTATAATCATCCGAATAGCCTCAGGGAAGACCGTCCCCGGATTATACATCAAAGTAGTGCTACAGGGATGCAGGTGATTCCGACAACCGGGGTGGCTCAGGGTATTCATTATATTGAATCCCAGAAGCTGAAGACCTTTCCTAAGCCGCCTGTTGTTATTTGTTCCCTGGGCGATGGCAGTGTTACGGAAGGGGAAGTGAGTGAGGCTTTCCAGTTTGCCGTATTGCATCAGTTGCCGGTGATCTACCTGGTACAGGACAATGAATGGGGTATCTCCGTAAGCAGTGACGAAGCGCGGACCATGGATGCCTATGAATATGCGGCAGGCTTCAAGGGGATGGAGCGTGTGCGGGTGGACGGCAGTGATTTTGAAGCCGCTTATAAAGTGATGCAGGATACTATCGAATGGGTACGCAGGGAGCGCAAACCTATCCTGGTACATGCTAAGGTGCCATTGCTGGGGCATCATACATCGGGTGTGCGGAAAGAGTGGTACCGTACGGAGGAAGATCTTGGCAAGCATGCGAAGGATGATCCGGGGCCTAAACTCCGGGCCCTGCTGCTGGCTCGTAAAGTGAAAGCCAAAGATCTGGACCAGATAGCTACCGAAGAGCAGTTACGGGTGCAGCAGGACTTCGACGCGGCAGTAGCCGCTCCGGACCCGGATCCGGCAACTGTGGCCGATCATGTTTTTGCACCGACACCGGTAACGGAAGAACGAGGAACCCGTTGTCCCGAAGGGAAAGAAAAATCAGTAATGGTAGATGCAGCGCTGCACGCTGTAGAAGAGGTTTTACGGACCTACCCGGAAGCGTTGTTTTTTGGCCAGGATGTGGGCCGCAGGCTCGGAGGTGTTTTCCGGGAGGCAGCCACGCTTGCTGATAAATTCGGGGACAGCAGGGTGTTCAATACGGCCATCCAGGAGGCTTATATTATCGGTTCTACGGTCGGCTTAAGCGCTGTAGGCCTGAAACCTATTGTAGAAGTACAATTTGCCGATTACATTTATCCAGGGTTAAACCAATTGGTGACGGAGATCAGCAAGTCCTGCTACCTGAGCTGCGGAAAGTACCCGGTCAATACCGTGATCAGAGTGCCCATCGGCGCTTATGGCGGGGGCGGGCCCTATCACAGCGG
>CAZFKK010000189.1:0-6002 GCA_964519735.1 uncultured Taibaiella sp. | reverse complement strand
TATGCTAACCCGGAACACGAAGGCAGAGGCGGATGGACCTGGTACACCGGTTCCGCAGGCTGGATGTACCAATTGATCACAGGGTCTCTTTTAGGCATGAACCTGACCCTCGATCATTTAATATTCCGGCCCTGCTTCCCTTTGACCTGGCCCTCTGTATCTATAGTATACCGTTATAAAAACACGGTGTACCGGATTACGGTTTTTCAGATAGAAGACAACGAGCCATCCTGGTGGAAGATAGACAGTAAGCAAGGCAAGGGCAATGCACTACCTCTGCATGCCGATGGGAAAGAGCATGTGGCAGAAGTACATGTAGGGAAACTCAGATTGCAGACAGCAGGTTTATGATACCATAGTAGGGTAAGCCCCAAATCTGCAGAGGAGTTTAACCATAAAATCAGTATTTACACAAATGAGAAAGCGTATCCTGCAGAATGTGTGCAGTGAGAACGAGAAAACAACTCTTACTAACCAGAGGCAAAAGTACAGGTAAGGAACATTTTCAATTACCAAATAAAGGCACTCAAACATACTTCCAGTTAATGCATTCCATTTGATGCCGGATCGCCGGGCAACTAAAATGGAATGCTCTTATGGAATTTACCGAGACTAATACCGATACTTGGACACAGGCTATCAGGCACTATGGTTTTTGGTTTCTTTTTTTGCTTTCTTTTCCGCCCGTTTTTCTTTCAGATTTTTCTCAGGCTTTTTCTTTTCTACTTTTTGTACTGTTCTTTCTTTTGGCATAATTTCAAAATTTAGTGTAAGGTAGGCCTTTTATTCGGGATAGCTATAGTCTTACTTCGGATTATAATGACATCTTAACAGTAAGCCCCCTTCCGGGAAAGCCCTCAGGAATCAATATTAACAAAGCGCTGAAGTGCTGTGAAGTTAATCTCCTGTTGACAAAGCCTTTTAACTTTTCAATTCAAAAACACCTGGTACTGCATTGTGAAAGCGCCCCGCCTGCCCTCTGGATCACCCTGGACATTATATAAAGGCCTGTTCTGGTAGGATAAAGTAAATTTAGACGTTTGACCGGCCAACAACCAGTTAACACCTACATCAATGAAATTCATCCGGGTACTCAACCGGTCAAATGCAGCATGCTGTAAGGCGGCATAAGGCATCAATGTCGTATTGCCCACCAGGCTATCTCTGAATTTATACCCAGCCTGCGTATAGAACACCATACCGGTGCCATAAGCAGGAAATCCGTTGCCCCCACCATTAAGCAGATGGGCATTGCTGCTGCCATTAGCCGGATTCATGACAGCCTGGTTACGCAAATAACCCGGCCCGAAATCATGGTAGGTCGCATTACCATAAATACTGATTGCCTGGCCACAGGAGCCTGTAGGGGCATCATAAAAGAGATCGGCGCTGAAATGCAGCATAGCTGTTTCAATAGTATCCCCTGCGCTACCGGCGTGCACCATAGCGCCAGGCTGGCATATAAATCCCAGGCCTGCATTCAATATCTTCTTCTTACCCAAGTAAGTCCCGGCCATATAAGGCATGAGATTCGACTCCTCTTCCAGGAACTGGTATTGAACATAGCCATTCCATTGCATCTTAGGAGGCTTCAGGGAAAAAACGGAATGTTCCGTTATCGTAGTCACATAGCCTGCAGATTTCTGTATCGCCATGGGTTGCGCCATAGTCAGCCGGTAATCGAATTTGCCCAGTTTACCTTTGGCATACACCGATAATTTACGCAGGAACTGATCATTCACATCATTGGTAGTTTGCAGGAATAAAGGGGCATCCAATCCCAATATAGATCCTGTGGCCGGCGATGAAAACCGGGATAAACCGCTCCAGCCTGTCAGGCCCATGCCCAGGGACAACCGCCTTTTATCCAGTGCATACTCCCCGGTAATGTCGTGCACAAAAAGGCCGGATTTCCGGTCGGAGCTATTATTGAAATTATTTTGTCCTATCTGGCTGTACACGAATACCCTGTCCGTAAGCTGTCCGTACAACTGCATCCGGAAACGGCGTATCCCTATATCCCAGCCTCCATCTTTAGGGTGGTCGAAAATAGTCGTACCCGGATTATACTCCTGCTGCCGGAGCCATACCTGGGATAAAAGTGTTCCTTTCAGGTAATGCGTTCCTTCTTCATTAAGATTTATTTTCCGATCGCGGTAAAGATTTCTGCCATAACCCGGCCCGATTAAAGCGAAAGACAGGAGGAGGATCACTATTCCGGATTTTAAATTTATCATAGACATTTTGGGATGTTAGTGCGGCTTAAAACGGCAATTTATTATAAAACCCTGATTCAAAAAACAGGTTATCAAGTTTTTAAAATTTGAAAAAATAAGTTTTATCGGTTTACCTTTGCGGTCCATGTCCTTATATACAACTATAGCACCCATTACCATTACCTGCAATAAGCGCCTGACGCCTTACCTGGAGCAGGAGGTGCTGGAAATGGGATTTACTATTGATGAAGTCTTTGTTACCGGGATAAAGCTACAGGGCACTCTTAATGATTGCATCCGACTGAATCTCAACCTGCGCTGTGGCAGCCAGGTATTGTTCAGCCTCGACCAATTCGAAGCCCGTAACCCGGAAGACATCTATGATAACCTGACAGAACTGGTATGGGAAGATCTGTTGCCTGAGCCGGGCTACTTTTCCGTAACCAGCAATGTGCAGCACGATACGATCAACAACAGTATGTATGCTAACCTGAAGGTAAAGGATGCCATTGTGGACAGGTTACGGGCAAAAAGAGGTACTCGACCGCAGACCGGTCCCGAGCTTACCGGAGCAGTAGTACATTTATTCTGGAAACAGGATTATGCAGAGATTTTCCTGGATACTACAGGTGACTCCATCGCCAGGCACGGGTATAGAAAAATACCCGGACGGGCACCTATGCTTGAAGCACTGGCTGCCGCCACCCTTTTTGCCTCCAGGTGGGATAGAGTGACACCTTTATTGAACCCCATGTGCGGTTCGGGCACACTGGCCATTGAGGCAGCCCTGATGGCCAGCAACAGGCGACCCGGCTTATTCCGGTCCAATTACGCATTTATGCATTTGCAAGGCTACAATGACGCAGTGTATCAAAAGGAATTAAAAGCATTAAAGACACAGGTGACCGAGGTAACCGGCTTAACCATTATAGCCACAGACCACAACAGCCAGGCTATTGTCAATGCCCAAAAGAATGCTATAGCTGCAGGTGTGGACCACCTGATTACCTTTGATATAGGTGACTTTGCGACAACACCGGTACCGCCAGGGCCACCCGGCATCATGATCATCAATCCGGAATATGGGGAACGGCTCGGAGACCTCAGTGAACTGGAAGAGACCTATGCCCGCATAGGTGATTTTATGAAACAACGACTTAAAGGTTACTACGGCTATGTTTTTACGGGCAACAGGGAACTGGCCAAGAAAATAGGCTTAAAAGCCAAAAGAAGAATTGAATTTTATAACAGTACTATTGACTGCCGGCTTTTAGAATATGAATTGTATGCAGGCAGTAATTCCCGGGAAAAAGTGACACCTGCTGGTGATCCGGGATAGCCATAAAGAAACACCGCTCTGAAATACCTGAATAATATTATCCTTTACTGAAATGAACATAGAAGAAAGAATAGAACAATCGACCACCCGCATTTTTAAAGCGGTATTCCCTAACACGACCAACCATTATGATACCTTATTCGGAGGCACCGCTATGCAATTAATGGATGAAGTAGCCTTCATTGCCGCCACCCGCTTCTCCAGGAAAAAAGTAGTAACCGTCTCCTCAGATAAAATAGACTTCAATATGCCTATACCCGGAGGTACGATCATTGAACTGATCGGCAAAGTAGCCGAGGTGGGGAACAGTAGTCTGAAAGTAAAGGTGGACATCTTCATAGAGGAAATGTATTCCAATATACGCGAAAGAGCCATATCCGGTACCTTTACTTTTGTGGCTATAGGTGAGGATAAGAAACCGGTATCTGTTACAGAAGGGCTTTAAAAGTCAATAGCTATACCAGCCCTGACCCCGTATGGAGATATATCAGGATGGCCCAGGTAGGTCAATCTTTTGACGAAATCAACACGGAACAGGTTGAAGATATTTTCTATACCCAGGTTCAACTCCATATAAGGCTCTTTTCCTAAAGCAAAGGTGCTGCGCTCCCCATTCGCATTGACAGGAAAACGGAATAAGGCTCCTTCCTGCTGTAAAGGATTATTTTCCGGCCGAAGACCTCCATACAATACTTTCAGTCCCACAACCTCTCTTAGCTTAAGGGCTTTCAACAAAGGGACCTTGTTGAATATAAAACCATACATATGATAATCTATATGGAGCCTTATGTTATGGTCACTAACGAATTCCAGGAAATTCATCAGGTTATAGGACCCCAACTGATTGGCATAGGATTGATTGGCCCGGGCTATATCCAGCAACGGATAAGGCACCTGGCCATTAATGTACCTTCCGGCAAGCGTTACCTCCGCTAAGCCGAGCTGAGAAAGATAGAAACGCTTAGATATACTTACAGCATAAGATTGAAAGTCATACTGTCCTTCCATCAGGCCCTTGACTCCGAAACCAATACCCACATTAATAATCGGATACTTTGAAGGAATCGTTTCCCGGTAAAGTTTACGCTGGGCAAATTTTTCAAATGGCGCCCAGCGCCAGTCCATACCGATCGTAGTACTGACTAACACCGGCACAGTATCCTTAAGTGCAGATGTGCCTAAAAAGGTCAGCCCCGATGCTGCTTCCTGCCACCAGTTATTCAACCGGAAGCCCAGCGCATGATGGTTTCCGAACTCTACAAAGTATTCCAGCTTATAAATATCGTTGTACAGCCACTTGTCGTTGATGCCGCGTTTGAAGGAAAGAAGGATATTACTTTCTGCCACATATTGTGTTTCCTGCCCGGGAATGCTAGTCTCTCTCTGGGCACTAATCCGGATATAGTGTTGCGGATAAGTATAGATACTCTTGTTATTCAAGGCTATAGTCCCTCTAAGTAAATATTTCCAGCGTTCATCTTTAAAGCCATAGGAAAGGTAGGATTCCGCATAAAAGCGTTTGCTGAATTGAGGAGTGGTACGGCCTCCTGCCCGCAATTTCAATCCTTCGACAGGGTTAAAGCTAATAAAGGTATTTACCGGCCCGACCTCTACTGCACCAAGCTGGCTGTACCCTGCTAAAAAAGTAGAGATCCAGAATTTGGCCCTGTTGTATGCCGGCATCTTATTAAGGCTATCCATATTCCGGTAGGAGTTGGCCTCTACAAGGGTAAGGGAATCTGTACGGTTATGTTGCCAATACGCCTCCGTTTTCATTTGCGCATCTTCCTCTTTTGTTACATCCACACTTCTGAATACCGTATCAGGAAAGGGGGTGGTCGCATCAAAATTGCTTACAGACACATTGCGTTCGGCAAATGCGCCACTTTTGCCCCCCTTTACCCCAAAATGCACATAGTTGGTCACTTTGGATAAATATAAACGCTTGTCTTTACCGGGTGTATAGTCCAGGGAAAGATGAAATTCGCTTACCCAATTCAGGTTTACAGAGGGGCCGAGTTCCAATTCTGCCTTGTATACGGCAAATCTTCCATCCAGGGTAATATAGATCTTACCTGTAAACAGAAAATCCTGGTTATTCCTGGGTTCAAAAGAGAGGACGACAATGTCCATGTCATCTTCAACGGTTAGTGTATCCCTGATATAAAATTTATAAAATGTCGGGGACAAATCCGCTAAAGGGCTTAAAAAAGAATTAGTCACAATAAGCATATTGTTATCATAGATATCAATATCTTTATACAGGTGCATTAAGAAAGATTTGAGGCTTTCTATATTAATATATTGTTCATCATAATTTACCTTTTTTATGGCTTCAATTACTGATTTCTTTTTGTCCGGTTTGCTTTTAAAATAATGCCGGATCACGTTTTCTTCCAGGTAGATCGGCCACAAGGTCTTTCCCTCAAAGCGGGTGGTGTCCACAT
>CAZFKK010000188.1:0-6030 GCA_964519735.1 uncultured Taibaiella sp. | reverse complement strand
CTGCTGTCAGCTTTTCATGTTGTCGCTTTTAATCAATCATGGAACAAAAATACAAATATCTGTAGATATATGCAACATTTTTTAAGAAAATTATGAAGAAAATTTTGAATAGCATACATAAGACAATTAAAGAATCACCACTACAGGTTGCTGCATTAGCACTTTATCTAGATGTAGAGGCTAGTACTGTAAGCAAATGGAATTCTAATACAGAACAACCGAGTTTTAAACGATTGGATGTAATTGCTGAAATATTTGAAGTTAATAATGTAGATCTGGTAGTTGCTAAAGAGCGAATAGCAACGGGCCGGGCAGAGGCATTACAGCGGGAATATAAAAGACTTTTAAAATCCGGGCTACCTGCAAAGATTAAAGCAATAGATGCCAAGGGTGTGGAAAGGAATGTAAACAATCCCGAATTCGTGAAGGCTTTAAGAGAATTTAGGGTGGGCGTATCAACTGGAGCATGGGGGAGATGAGCTGACAAGTCTGGCGGAAGACGCCTAGTAGTTTGTGGCCCATCCTCGTCGTTTCGTCCTGCTCAAGAACAGAAAGATGTAAGCCAGGCGCTATTTCCTAGTCGGAGCACTATCTATAAATCAGATTTTTAACAACATGAGGATTAGGAATTTCTTCGTAAGTGCCGGTAAAATTTAGTAATCCAAAAAATAAATGTAAAGTAATCCGAATGAATATTGATGATTCAATTTATAAAGCCTGGTTAGAGGAAATTAAGAGAAAGATTAAGTTTTCGCAACTCAAGGCAGCTATTACTGTAAATAGTCAAATTATTGGCGCTGTATTGGGAACTAGCCAAAGAAATCACCAATAGGCAACGAGATTCGCAATGGGGAGATAGCATCATAGACCAACTTTCGATGGATCTTAGAATTAGTTTTCCAGATATAAAAGGATTTTCAAAACGTAATTTATATGCAATAAGGCAATGGTTTTTATTCTATGCTCAGAAGTTTGAATTTGTGCCACAGGCTGTGGCACAAATTCCGTGGGGACACAATCGATTAATTGTTTCAAAAATTAAGGACATAGAAGAAGCATTATTCTATATAGCTGAAACTACCAAAAATGGATGGGCAAGTGGATATTCCGGAGCATATTGGTTCTTCCCCACTTTTGGTGGTGAGCTGGCCCTCCGTACTAAAAGCTGCGCAAACAATGTCATCACGATACTAATCGGCAACCTTTCTTGGAAACTTTTTATGTATCAGAAACGATTCAAAATAACTGGAGTCGAAATATTTTGGCTATCCAAATAGAAAGTAACCTATTTAACAGACAGGGAAAAGCAATTACCAATTTTAAAGACACCTTGCCTCTACCCCAGGCAGACTTAGCAAAGGAGACTCTAAAAGACCCATATGTGTTTAGCTTTCTTACACTTGAAAGGAATGTACAAGAATTAGAGCTGGAACATAAACTAGTGGATAACATTACAAAGTTCTTAATGGAACTGGGAAAAGGGTGGCTGGCGATACATACCAACATGAGCTGTAAGCACGCAACGACTGCCACTACGCTCAACGCTCCGGACAGATATGGACGTAAAGGCCAATGATGCCAAAATCTTTGATACTCTATACCTAACGACTTTTAGTAACTTTTACAGATTGACTCCATTTGCTATCCTGATACTTAATTAAGTAGTTTCCATTAGCTAGTGTAGAAAAATCAACTTGAGTTTCGGAACCGCTCATTTGCTGTTCAATTACCCTTCTGCCATTTAAGTCGTAGACCACTACCTGGCCCCCTTTACCTATTTCCCCACTCACCACTAGCTTTACGATATCTGTTATTGGATTCGGGAAAACATTTAAGAAAAAGGATTGTAAACTGACTTGCTTAGGGGCAATGCCTGAAGGTAGAGGCGGCATCCTTCGCTTACCTTTCGTTGATGCGCTTCCAGAGCCAAACATATAGTTGCCGCCATAAACAAGGGTCGCCTGATTATAAATGACCGTATTTGAATCTACACTATCTATTGGAATAAGGGAAAACTGAATCCTTCCGGTAGCTCCCGGTGCCAGGTTTATATTGGGAAATGTAAATTTCAATACCTGGTTATTAATCATTGAAGTATTAAAGCTATGTGAGCCATAAAGCACTTGCAGGGAATTAATATTCAGCAATGGACTTAATGTGTCAACTACGATTACCTGTGGAATGGTATCAGAAGTGGTATTCTTGAAAAATACAGTATAAATAATGGGCATGCCGGTTTGCAGGTAAATACTATCCGCTAGCCCAGTCTTAAATTGTACCATTGGATGGTTAAAAACGGTGTCGCACAAATTGAACTTATTGTTTACCGAATCTTGGTCAGGTACATTCGGATAGATGAGCACTTCATTACATAAATAACCACTTGCCAAAGGATTATTCAGCGAAACAGCCACTTTTAATGGGTACAATTCGGAGCGGTTAAGTGTATCTAGACGCCAACTAACATGATTACCCGTTTGCTGATAGCCAGCTAAACTAGCCCCTTCAAAGGTAAGTGAAGGATCAATGGTAACAGATATACGTCCACCAAAATGATCACAATTATTAAATGCAGGATAGATGATTAAAGTATCGTTGTACAAAGGAGAGATCACTCCGTGACCTGCTGTAACAGATACATCCGTGGCAGCACTGCCGCCACAGGTATAGGCAAACATTACGGTATCAAGCATTGCTTGATTGTAGGTATAGGAATAAGTTGCCGGTTTGCATGAAGAATCAAGCGTTAATCCAGTGTTCACTCCGTTAGGTACTGTTATCGTGATTTGATCCCCGTTTTGAGCATCGAAATATAACATGCCGAACGTATTGGTTACTAATTTCTGCTGCTGCCCATTCCTGCTTACGTTAACCATAACGTAGGACAAGGTCCTTTCGCCTTTAGTGTAGCGGCAGTTTTTGTCCGCATCAGCATACAAAATAGCTTTTGGTTTTTGACAATCTAAAAGTACCTCAAGTGCTGGCGCAGGCCTGACATAAGTGTGTATCGTATCCGCATTTTCGTTTTTAATAATTTTATAGCCAGGTATATAGGTACCCGGGTCATAAGTGGTCACCGGTCCCGAGAGGTAATAAGGAGTGGATATGCCTGAGAAGTTATCCTTCCATATATAAGGAATAGAATCCAACAGTTCACCATTACCCTTATTATAAAGGAAATAGAATTGGTTAGACTGATTTCTATTCCCAACAATATTCCCTTTCAATGTTGGATGGTACACCATTTCACAAGAATCCATATCTACGTTTTCAGGCCATTGATTATAACCATTCAGTAATCCCGAATTTTCTACCGTCACTGTATCTATCAGAGGGATTTCAAAATAGCCGGTATCTAGTCCAAATACAGGCCATTCACAGAAAGAAGAAGTAAATATACGATCATAGTAACCCCCTCCTAAAGGACTATTGTTTTGCAACCTGATGGCTTTTAAAGTATCAGGTCCTTGCCCTCCATATACCGTATAAATATTTGTAGTACTATCAACTACATATCCGTTTGCCAAAAGATTGGGAAGATAAGGTTCGTTTGCATCTTTTGTACAGTTACGATTATCATCGTAAAAGGCACGTAAACGTATTTTAGCACAGTTACGTACCATAAATACTTTTGTTGCGGTATCGGATATCAGACCAGATAAAGTTTGAACAACAAATTGGCAACTGAGATTAGCACTAGCCACAGTGATCAGTTTACTTATGGGCAGCATAAAAAAAGTGTCATAACTAGGAGGAGTGAAAATGGTCGTATCTATCTGTCCGTCGCTGTAGGACACAATCAAGCGTAGTGGATCACCTATTGCCGTACCTAATGAAGCTGCATCAAGTTCAATCTGCAGGGTATCGCCTACACAGAAGGTATTATTATTGTTATCGCGTAGGTTGAGGATTTTTATGGCTCCCTTATAAGAAAAATTTAAAGTATCATCGGCATTGGTGAAATAAGCGGGCCCACAACTATCAAGTTTTACACGCTCGAAATTAATGTAGTCGTTCAGATAAAATACTTTGGATTTGTAATTGAATTCGGGAGCGGGATAGACCGTATCCTCAGATCGCAACCAAGCTGTCACTGTTCCATCGCTATTAGCGTCGTAAGGACAAAAATCACTCCATTTTACGGAATGCATTCTCAGATATCCTCTATTAATATCAGCGTCGAACTGGAACTCATTGATATCATTCACACAATTACCATCAGCATCCGAAAATAATTTTAATGTCACCGGCTGACAATCTTGTACCTCTACTCTGATGGTACTTTTGCCGAGTGGGCCATAGAAATATCTGTTGTAGGTGTATACAGTCGCATAATAAATACCTGGTGTACGAAAATTGTTGGTGGCTTGCAACCGTCGGCAATCGTTCACACACGTAGCATATAGTTCTGAGATGCCTTGGCCCCAATCGTATTTGACATACCACGTATCGTTGGAACTAATTCCAACGCCATATGTCATCCGCCAGCCAGTGCAGGAAAGAGTTGGTCCGGTTAAGCAGGGTCTTACAGGATTAAATGTCAAAGCAATCACTTTATAATTATTTAGCCCATGGGTAATAGCTGGATAAGAATTGTCCACACAACCTGGACCTATAACGGAATTAGGATAATGGAACTTATCGGTCTTTGGTAAATAGGAGTCGCCAGGATAAACAGGAATGCTGAATTTACCTGTAATAGGCTCAATGTAAACATTACAGGGGGTGCCATTGTTTGCGAACGCAGCATACTTCACATTAATGCCACATTCATCGTCGTCATGAGCACAATTATCATTTAGATCGTAAAAGAAAGTCCCGGAGGCTTTTTGGCAATGGCCTATAGCGAAGGTTACACTAGTGCTGTCGTGAATCGTATTGTTGGCTATAGCCTTAACGGTAACATTATAGGTACTTAGTTTATCATATGTATGGGTGAAGCAAAATATATCTTCGAAATCGTTAACATTAAGGTTATATGTTAGCGTATCTCTATTCCCATCTCCGAAATCTACCGCTAGCTTTATTGTTTGCCATTGAAATAGAAAAGCATCGACTCTTCCAGATATCCTAACAGTATCGTCTAAGGAGCAGATACCCCCATCCGGAACCAGAATGGAATCCAATGTTAATGCCGGAGTCTGACCGCGCAGCTGTTGGTGGCACAGGACTATTAAACAAAAACATGTCAATGAGAAGTGGAAAAATCTAATCATGACGGTGTATTATTATTTTAAATAAGCGATAAAAATAATACAATACAATCAAAGTATAAGCAATATCCATGTCTTTTTTAGCCTTCATGCTGTAAAATGCTCAAAAATGGGTCGATTCATCACCCATTTGTATGCTTTTTGCGCTCACGCTTAGGTATCAAGTCTTTGTTCTATCAGAGCTTTATAATCCTGACAAAAATAAGACTTGGCGGAAAGAACAAGGGTACGAATTTAACTTTGCTGTTGGCAAAAACTAGTGGTATTACGAGGCTGTGGTAAGTCGATCCCAGTCATGAACGTTCCACGGGCATTCCGAATTAAGTTGTAATTTAGTGAAGAATTAAGCAAAGAGCCATTCCAATTTAGGAATGGTGGATATTCCGGGTCAAAGTATCACCGTTATAGACAATTGGCGAGATTGTCAGGGAAGAGCGGGTTAAAAAGGGTTGGACTCAAGACAAACTTACTAAGGAAAGTAAGGTGGACAGATCAAAAATAAGTGAGATGGAAAACGGAAAAAAGGACTATATGTTTTCAACTTTATTGCAGGTCTGTGGAGCATTGGGGATCTTAGATGAAATGATGAAAAACTTAAACCCAACCTTGTCTGTGGACAAAGAGCAATGAAATACTTGAAGTCAATAATGTAGATCTGGTAGTTTTCTAAAGAGCGAATAGCAACAGGCCGGGCAGAAGCATTACAACAAGAATACGAAAGGCTTTTGGAGCAAGGATTACCCAGAAAAATTAAAGAAATAAATGCCAAGGGTGTGGAAAGGAATGTAAACAATCCCGAATTCGTGAAGGCTTTAAG
>CAZFKK010000187.1:2947-6047 GCA_964519735.1 uncultured Taibaiella sp. | reverse complement strand
CCACATCCCCCGCTATGGCATTGGCAGGTTTGTAGATATTGCCTTCGGAAACAGAGCCTGCAGCAATATTAGAGTTAATATACCTTAAGGTTACCCCTACGGATAAGTATTGGGATAAGCTACGGGAGTAGCCTAAATCGAGGGCGAATTCCCGGGGTTTACCGCTGCCATTAGGATTGCCCTCATCGGTAGTATAATCAATATTACCTAAATTAAAATAGCGGAGGGAACCACTGATGGCCTGGTTGGCATTCTCAGGGCCGAATTTTTTATAAGCAGATACATAGGCTAAGAATACATCCGGAACGAGATCTTTAAGCCATGGGGTATAAGTCATGGAAATACCCAGGTCTTTATCACTTTTAGCCAGTTTAGCCACATTCCAGTACTGGGCATTTGCATCGGGAGAGAGAGCAATACCTACATCACCCATCGCACCGCTACGGGCATCAGGTGATATGCGTAAAAAAGGAACTGCCGTAGTAATTGTTCCCACCCGGCCGTCCAGGCTGGTGTTGTTAGCCTGGGCAAATGATTGTTGAGAAACCATCAAACCGGATAATAAAGTTACTCCGGCAATTGCGATGCGTTTAGCCATTCTTCTTCTTTGTTGGTTGAAAAAATAAAAAGTTAATGTAGAGGTATGTGCTATAAGGTCTTGTATAGGGGGGATTCTTTCCCCTTAGTTTTACTAATCATTAAAAAATCCCGGAGGAGGACAAAGATACGGTATTTTAATAAATCTGAAATCTATAATTTAACCCTGTTCTCCCCCGGAATACCTATTCCTGTACCGGTATTAACGCAGTAAAACCAGTTTTTGGTATGCCGTAGCCTTGATTCCTTTTGTTGTTTTTAAATGAAGTTTGTAAAAATACATTCCGGGGAACAAAGGCGCCCCTCTATCATCCTTTCCGTCCCAGATCATTTCCGACCGGTTTCCTTCAGGTTGTATCGTTTGTTGTATCGTTCTTACCAGGCGTCCATCTGCAGCAAACAAGCGCAAGGTGGCCTCCATTTCTTCTTTTTCCTGGTTGTGCTGAAAAACGATATGGGTGATGTCCCTGACCGGGTTAGGGTAGTTGTAAAGGTCGCTGATAAAGCCCTTCTCTTTATTTTTAACCTCGAAAGTCACCGTGCCTTCCCCCGAATTATTGTACACATCCCATGCCTTTACGCGGATGGTATGCATGCCATCCGGAAGATTGGCTAAGGGGAAATTGACGAATCCTTTTCTATAATCATCCTTTTCGGATTGGTAGAAATTGTTCATGACATAAGGCTGCTGAACATTATCATCCAGTATGGCAATCAGGTCATGACCTACGGAAGTACCGGACACATTGATACCGTTGTCGTCAAATAATTTGACATATAATAAAGGGTTAGGACCGGTTACGCCACCATCTCTGAATTTTTCATTATCGATAAAAGCTTCAACTACAGGGCCATTGTTGTCATCAATAGCATCAGGGTTAAGTCCTCCGACAGTTAATGTGGTATCCAGTCCGGCTGCATCTGTAAGGTCGCTATGGGCATAATAGCTTATTTTTCCCAACCCGTAATCGTAAATAATGTCTTTAGGAGCAATGAACCGGGCCTCGAAATGTCCGTTTTCTACCGCAGCTTTAATGCGGGCCACGATATTCGTCTGTAATTGGTAGCTGGCTGTAGTCTTGGGATGTTGGTTCACGGTTTGTATGGTCCGGATCTTATCGTAGATCGTGATGTACACCTCTCCGTTAAAATCAGTCAGAGGGACGTCATTCTTATCTGTAATAGCCCCTTCAAGGACATACCGGCCTAAGGCTTTAATCGTATCCGTCGTCAGTTGATTATCTTCTGAAAGCATAGATAGCTGCAACGTTTTTACCCGATGCACCGGAATTTGCGGCCTTAAGGCAGGATCGCCAAGCACGACAAACTTACGGTCATTATCCCCTCCGCCGAAACTGTTTTTAGCAGCAGCCAAGGCTTCTCCCAGGGTCAGCATCTTGCCTTCTGTATCAGTAAGGAATTGTTTTTTTACATAAGCTTTGTTGAGTCCTGTATTAGGCCCCGGGTAGACGACCTGGGTAGTTGTAATCATAGCGATAGATCCTCCTTTGGGATTCAGCATCAGTTTTGCACCGGCAGAATGTTCTGTAGGGTCATCGAAACGGCCGAAGTCACAGGTGGCCGTAACCATAATGGGCAATTTGTTCGCATTGGTCCAGGATCCATAGTCGTCTTCCGTCAGAATAGCCTCGTGAGACCACCGGGAAGGGCTGCCATGCCCGCTATAGCTCATCAGGAAGGTGCCGTTATAGATCTGGTCATTGATGCCCTTATTGACGGCAGGATAGCGGTTACCACCCGGTGAGGGGGTTATAGGATAGGTGTCGGAATAGATTTTCTGAAGGTTATATAGTTTATCCTCTTCCTGGAAGAAGCCGTTTACGGTTTCGCAATCATCAAGATGATTCATATAATCCTCAGCATCGTCCGCCACATAAGTCACTACATTCTTCCAGGGGCCAAATGAATTGGAGCTCGCATAGTTTTTGATCTTTTGTACCGCTCCATGGGCGTCAGCAAGGTTGTACGCAGGAATGCGCCCAATGCCGATATCCAGGTTATGTTGTTCTGTGACCAGTTCCCCTTCATCCAGAAGCGCAAAGTAATCGTCAGAACTATATGCCCTGTTGGTGACTATGCTCTCCGTGGTCTCAAAGGTGGGGACAATATTACTATTTACGGGGATACGGTCTTTGTAGTCAAAGGAAGCAGCGCCCAGCATCAATACATTTTTGATCCGGTCCCGCTCATTATCTGCCTTATCATAAAACATCTTGATGAAGTTCCGGATGCCTCCTATGTCCGGTGAGCCGGAGGAGAACTCATTGTAAATTTTATCGATGGTCACCACGGTCACCCGTTTATTATCCAGGCTACGGTGAAATGTGGCCAATTCCTCCGCGGCAGACAACAAATCATTGCGGGTAATGATCAGGTAATCCGTATGGGGTAAACTATGAAGGTTTTGATTGGCTACCTTTTCTACAAAACCGGGAGTCGTAAATTGAGTGCCGTCAAAGGCTATGAATTCTCTCAGCCTGTT
>CAZFKK010000187.1:2234-2937 GCA_964519735.1 uncultured Taibaiella sp. | reverse complement strand
TGGCAAAGGAATAAGTACTCCCGCTCAGCGTGCCGGTAACGCGTACGGGTTCTAACGCTTGCGTTACTTCCCAAACCTCGGTAGCGGCCGGAGCATTCTGAATATGATAGGCAGCCAGGAGACTGGTGTCGGCAGCAATGCTTTTCCATGCCCGGAAGGACAGTTGCCCGCCGGGGAAACTTAAGTTCCGGAGGTAATTAAACCGTAAATAATCGAGATAGGCGGTACCGGTTCCTGCAGGAAGGTACCTTAACTGAACATTTACATTAGGGCTGGTAGGCCTTATGGTAAAAGTATCGGCTCCACTGGCCATAAAGTAATACTCCGATTGTTTGCCGAGGTTGAAAGTATAGGCATTCTGGCCGTTAAAATTCAGTTGTAACCTGTTCCCGGTAGCATCATTGATATTGCCTACCACCGCTTCTACAAGAACATTATTTTCTACTTCTCCTAAATTGACCTGGAAGGACTGGGTTAAGGAGGCACTGCTGGCCGAATTCATCCTGTATCCCCACCATTGCTTGCCTATTTTAGTGACGTTAAAGCTATCCACGTCCACCACTGCATAATCGTTGAAGGCAAAAATATTTGTTGCCGCGCTACCGGTGGCCACTTCTGTCCGGATACGTTTTCCCGGGCCGAGATCGAAATTCAGAAAATAATAACTATGATCCGCGTAATAGTTATTAGTATGTGTAAATTT
>CAZFKK010000187.1:0-2224 GCA_964519735.1 uncultured Taibaiella sp. | reverse complement strand
GTCCATAACACCGGGCCGTTGGCATAAAACAACACATAATCACCCGGTCCGAAAGAACTTCCGCTACTTTGCACAAATATGGCATTTTCAATCAGGTCATCCGGTTGATCATGACTCACTCTTTCAGGCAATACCGTTCCTCCGTTACCATATATCCTGATGTTCGCAGGGTTGATGGAAGAAGGATCGGCTCCGATGTTTTCCAAAAATTTATAATCAAGTTTGAATATTCCTTTATGAGGTACGGAAATTTTATACCAGGCGCCTGTTTGCAGCACGGAATTGTCCACAGCCGTAGGGCGTTGTGCGGTACCTCCACCCGTTGGGGTCAATGGGGATTCGGTAACTTCCAGGTCATAAGATACGATTTGTTCGAGCTGTCCGTCAGCGGACTTCCGGTAGGCCGGCAGGGTAATAAAAGCTACCGGTTTTTTCCTTTCGGTGGTGACCAGTACATCAGGTTCGAATGAAGCTGCGGCTTTCCGGCCTTCCGGCAACCGGCTGACGGGCCGGGTCTGTATATTGTATATCCGTACAAGAGGTGCAGAGGATTGCTTTAAGTAAATCTTTTCAGAAATGATCCCTTCACCCCTAATTTCTTCCTGCAATAAATGGCGGGAAGATATTATACCCTTACTTACCTGCTGCGCCCTGATGCTGTGGCTGAGACTGCAGGTAAGTAAAACACCCCAAAAAAATTTATTCATCCCAAGTATATTAAAATAATAAGCTAAAATTATTCTTATGATAACGTAACAAGGGTACGCCAAAGTATGAGCGCCCAAGCTGTCTTCAAAATTACACTAAAAGACAGAAAATACGGGAAGGAACGTTGGTTATTTGCCTGCCATTGGGTTTATATTAACATGACTATATTTACTATTTGTAATGGTAAAACAGTGAGCAGGTTTACCCAACTTTTGAAAATATATTTCTGACAGAATAGTGTAAAATCAGGAATAATAAGCACAATAAGCCTGTCAGGAGAAGCGGCAATACCCATGCCTCTGCAATCGTTAATTGTAAATCCAGTTTACGAAGCCACAGGATGAAAAGCAGGTGAGCGCCGAAGGCTGAAATTGCGGCTGCGCATGCTGCGGTGCTGAGCCAGGGCATGAAGAAGCGATGGAGTTTTTTGCGCAGCGTAATGGGGGAGTACCCTAATTGCATCATGAGTTTTATAGGACCGGAAGCCCGCCGGATGGTGATCTCCATAAATAAGAGGAAGGATAATACAGAGATCCCCACCACAATAAGGGCAAGCATGCCCACGGAAGTTACGATCGCCTGTACGGCAGTACGAATGCGGTTCCAGCGCAACAGCTCTTCATTGGTCGTATAGTTTTTGCTTTTAAGTAATTGGATAAACTGTTGATTAGACGGATCTTTTACTTGCAGAATGAGGCGGGAAGGTCTTGCTTCAGCGATATTGCTGTACTTTTTGTTCATTTCTTCCATGAAATTCTGAGGAACCAGCAAAGAGCTGATACGGTCGGTGAACCCTACAATTTGTGCCCTGTATTTTTCTTTACCTCCTTCAATATTGATCTGGAAAGGAAGGGCCTTGATCGCAGCTTGTGATAACTGGGGATAACCCTGGCTTAATGCGAAACCGTAGTTGTATAAATTAAGGAAATCATTGGAAAGAATTACAGGCAGGGTAGGGCTTCCGGGCTGCCAGATCCATTCTTCCGGCCGGCTGTCCAGGAAGCTGTCATTAACGGATTCCAGGAAGAGCTCCGTATAAAACCCCAGATTCCCTCCCAGGCTGGCAGATACGGGGAAGCGATTGGAAGTTAGCGGCCCTACCTTCTGTACGCCTTCCGTAATTTCAAGCTCCGCTATTTCTTCCTTATTGAAGAAATGAGTTGCCGGGAACGATGCACTATGCTGGTCGGTTATTTTCTTCCCGATAACCACAAACGAGGCCATGCTGTCTTGTCGTTCCTTGCCCGAAAGCAGTTCCCGGAAATCAACCCATGCCAATACCGCGATAAATAACAGGAAAAAACCAATGCATAAAGCCAGCCAGGATGCATACATGCTGATTTTGTAAGCTCCCGGTTGGAGCAGCTTACGGATGATCGTTTTAGGCTGAGGGTAGTCCATAGGCAACGACTAAAGAGGATTTACCTGGTAAAGGAAAGGGTGTAAGTGCTGAAGTTATCATTTTCATCACTTGCGGTCAGGAGGAGGCTGTGCTTTCCTTTAGGGCAACGATCGT
>CAZFKK010000186.1:5036-6113 GCA_964519735.1 uncultured Taibaiella sp. | reverse complement strand
AGACCCCGGCTCCGCTAAAAGTAGTCGAAAGGCCGCCGTAGCAGGTAAAGGGGGAAAAATTGCAGCGCCGGCCAAAGCCAGGAAGAAAAAGCTATGATCTGTTTCAAGAAAGGGTGGGGCAGCCGGAAATTTCATGGAGCAATAGTGCTAAAAAGAAAAAAAATGTTACATTTACCTCCGTTCTGAAAAAATATAAACGACAAATGAAGAAAATAGTTTTGGCCCTTGCGGGATGCGCTTTTCTTTTTGCCTCTTGTGAAAAGGCTGAAGAGGATAAACAACCTATTGATGTTTCTAAGACAAAATTTCTGATGGAGGGTGCCTGGCAATTGAAAGCGTACACGATCGTGGCAGATATCAGTGATCCGGCTTCTCCTCCTATTGATGCCTACGCTCCTATCCCGGCTTGTGTAAAGGATGATTATCTTGCATTCCATTCTCCCAATGAAGTTACAGAATATGCCGGAGATATGAAGTGTCCTCAATCCCCGGGGCAAGACGAACAACCAGACTATCTTTCTTTTTTTTACTCCCTTACCAATGATGATCAACACCTGACCATATGGAGCAATCCCGATGATCCGGATAATAGTATCAGAATGGTAGGAGAGATGAAATATCCCTCTATTAATGTTTTCGAGATCAGCTATGTGCTTCCGAATGCTCAAAATGGAGATCTGTCCTCCCGGCATACCCTTACCTACGTTAGAATATATTAGTGGGCCAGGCGGGCAACTTAGGATATAATGCAAAATGGCTTCTTCCGGGAAGCCATTTGCATGGATAATACTTAAATGAAAAGTTATTGTGTGCCTATCTTTAACCCGTTTTGGTTAGTATTGCAGAAATTCCAGTGTTCATTTCCCCTATGAGAAGGGGATCTATTTTTATCAGCGCAATGCAAATTAACCGTAATTTTAAACCGGTTCTGATGACAGGAGCCTTACTTTTTACTTTGGAAGAGACCACTCTGGCCCAGGGAGCCAATCCATTTTTTAAGGAATACACTACTGCTTTTGGTGTTCCTCCATTTGATCAATTCAGGCCGGAACATTATCTGCCTGCTTTTGAAAAGGG
>CAZFKK010000186.1:549-5026 GCA_964519735.1 uncultured Taibaiella sp. | reverse complement strand
TATGGAGGAGCAGCAACAATCTGTGCAAATGATTGCCTCTCTTGCGGCTGCGCCCGGCTTCAACAATACGATAGAGGCCCTGGAGCATAGTGGCCGGTTATTGGCAGAGGTAAGTACTGTCTTTTTTAATCTGACCAGTGCACATACATCTCCTGAATTGGAAGCATTGTCCAGAACAATTGCGCCCCGGTTATCCCAGCACAATGATGATATCTACCTGGATGCTTCTTTATTCGACCGGGTAAAGGCTGTGTACCTGCAGCGTGAATCTTTGCCCTTGAACAAAGAGCAGCATCAATTGCTGGACAAGACCTATAAAGCATTTGTGCGCAGCGGCGCCAACCTGGATGCCCGGCATCAAACCCGGTTAAGGGATATTAATAAAGAATTGTCCTCATTAACGGTGCAATTCGGTCAGAACCTGCTGGCAGAAACCAATTTATTTGAACTTGTTGTAACGGATGAAAAGGACCTGGCAGGACTGCCTCCTTCTGTGATCGCAGCCGCGGCAGCGTCTGCTAAAGAAGCCGGCAAAACAGGTAAATGGCGTTTTACCCTACACAATTCCAGCGTGATGCCTTTCCTTCAGTATGCGGAAAACAGGGAGCTCCGGGCTCAAATGTACCAGGCTTACATCAACCGGTGTAATCATAATGATGAGCGGGACAATAAAGCAATTGTTGCCAGCATTGCAGCGTTAAGAGCTGAAAAAGCAGCTTTGCTGGGTTATCCTTCCCACGCCGCCTTTGTGCTGGAAGAGAGTATGGCTAAGAGTCCTGATAAGGCTTATGGATTGCTGCATAGTCTTTGGAAAGCTGCCCTGCCCGTGGCCCGGAGAGAAGCTCAGGAAATGCAGCAATTGATGGACAGATCCGGGAAAGGAGCCCAACTGGAACCTTGGGACTGGTCTTTTTATGCGGATCAGGTACGCAGGGAAAAGTACAATTATAATGCGGAAGAATTGCGTCCTTATTTTAAATTAGAACAGGTAACAACCGGCATTTTTAAAGTAACGGAAAAACTGTATGGCCTTCAATTCAGTGAAATAAAATCGATTCCTAAATACCATGAATCAGTTATTGCCTATGAGGTGAAGGATCGTGATGGTAGCCACCTGGGCGTACTCTATATGGATTTTTTTCCCAGAAGCACCAAGCGGGGCGGTGCCTGGATGACCTCCTACCGGAAACAATCTATAAAAGAGGGGCAGCGGGTTGCTCCGGTAATTTCCATAGTCTGCAATTTTTCGGCGCCGGCTCCGGGACAACCGGCTCTGCTGACCCCGGAGGAAGTGGAGACTTATTTCCATGAGTTCGGCCATGCTTTACATGGATTGCTTTCCCAGGTACAATACCGCAGTCTTTCCGGCACTTCAGTGCCACGCGATTTTGTAGAATTGCCATCACAGATCATGGAGCATTGGGCTTTTGAACCCGAAGTTCTGGCGCTGTACGCCCGGCATTATGAGACTGGGGCTGCCATTCCCGCCGCCCTCGTAGAAAAGATGAAGCAGGCTTCAAAGTTCAACCAGGGGTTTGCTACCGTAGAATACCTTGCGGCTGCTCTTTTAGATATGAGTTATCATACGCTTCCTGCCGGTAAGGCTGTATCACCCGAAAGCTTTGAGCAAGAGGAAATGGACCGCATCGGATTACCTGTACAGATTGCTCCCCGTTACCGCAGTACTTATTTTCAGCATGTATTCTCCGGTGGCTATTCGGCAGGCTATTACAGCTATATCTGGTCAGAAGTTTTAGATAGCGATGCTTTTGCTGCCTTTAAGGAAAAAGGTAATTTATTCGATCCGGCTACAGCACAATCCTTCCGGAAGAATGTATTGGAAAAAGGGGGAACAGAAGAGCCGATGGAATTATATAAGGCATTCCGGGGCCATGAGCCGGATATAAAGCATCTTTTGGAAAACAGAGGCTTAGAGACGGCCTTGTGATGTTGCGTTTTTTCTCCTGTGCAGCAAAATGTTGGGGCGGGAATCTGTTCTAATGTTCAGAGATTGCTTCGTACCTCGCAACTGCGTGGTTCCGGTGATGAGGTAGTTATGGTTGGCACCAACCTGGGTTGAGTATCCCGCTACGAAACCCATGCGGAATTCGCAGCACCTAACCATCATCATGTTAGCATTCACTTAACCCCAGGGGAATGTTAATGGCCAGTCCGCCGTCCGCCGTTTCTTTGTATTTGGTATTCATATCCAGCGCCGTCTCCCACATGGTTTTGACTACGGCATCCAACGATACGCGGGCTTGATAAGGGTTGCTTTGCAACGCGAGCTGGGCTGCAGTAATAGCCTTTATAGCGCCCATGGTATTTCTTTCGATGCAAGGCACCTGTACCAACCCGGCTACGGGATCACAGGTGAGCCCGAGATGGTGTTCCATAGCTATTTCGGCCGCCATCATACATTGTTTTACACTACCGCCGAGACATTCTGTCAATGCCGCCGCCGCCATAGCAGAAGATACACCGATCTCTGCCTGGCAGCCTCCCATTGCTGCAGATATAGTAGCCCCTTTTTTGAAGATACTTCCTATTTCTGAAGCACACAACAGGAAACGGATAATTTTGTTTTCATCATACCCGTCACAAAAAGTGACATAGTATTGCAGTACAGCAGGAATAACCCCGGCTGCCCCATTGGTAGGTGCAGTAACTACCCGGCTGAAGGCTGCATTTTCTTCATTAACCGCCAGGGCAAAGCAACTCACCCAGTCCAGGATATACTGAAACTGTTGTCCCCCTGAGCGGATCGCTTGTTGCCATTCCTCATAATTGTTATAGGCCTTACCCTTCAGCAAACGTTTGTTAAGCGGTGCTGCACGACGTGATACATTGAGTCCTCCAGGTAGAATGCCTTCTTTATGGCATCCCCTGTAGATACACTCCTTCATGGTTTGCCATATCCTTAATACCCCGGCTTTTGTGCTTTCCTCGCTCCGCCAGGCATGTTCATTTTCCATTACGATCTCAGAAATGCTAAGGCCGGTTTTGATACACCAATGCAGGAGATCTCCGGCATTGTCAACCGGGAAAGAAAGGTCCAGGTTATGAGCGCTATGTTCTGTCTCACCTTCTTTTTCCACAAAGCCCCCACCAATGGAATAATAGGTCTCTGCTATAGAGCTGCCATCCTTCATCTGGCATAAGAAACTAAGCGCATTGGGATGATGAGGCAGGGACTCGGTCATCAGGAAACTGATGTCGTGCTCAGGATCAAATGAGATCGGGTGCTTGCCGTCCAGCAACATTTGATGGGACTCCTTCAGATCCTCTATCGTCGTGTCAATTTTGTTGACATCAAACGTTACGGGATCTTCTCCGAGTAAACCCAGCATCACGGCCACATCCGTACCATGGCCATGCCCGGTTTTGGCTAGTGATCCATAGAGCAATACCTGCACTCCGGTTATAGCTTCCAACGTGTACTTTTCTTTAATAGAGGCCAAAAAAGATAAAGCAGCTTTCCAAGGCCCTAAAGTATGGGAGCTACTGGGGCCGATGCCAATTTTGAAAATATCAAATACCGAGATGCGTTCGTTGGTTTGCACAGAATTCATGTTGACAGAATACAAATAATACGGGCGATCAGATTCGCTCTTCAAAATTACAGTAAGAAATTCAGATTAGACGTGCATGAGTCAATTAATTATACGTGTACACTTATGGCCGGATAGAAATGCCCGTGGTTCAATTGCACTTATATTTAATGAATTTTTAATGATGTATTCTGGGTTTTCGCAACAAGTTAAGGCTGATCCATGCAACTCCGAAGGTAAGCGCCGCGCAGCATAGTGCTAAAACAGTCCCTCCAAGGAAGAAGGCAAGCCCGGCTTCCTTAAATTGGGCCAGGGATATTCCTTCCCAGTTGAATTGCCAGTCAGTATAGCCTAAAATGATTTTACCGGTAACCAGGCTTAATGCCCAGAAAATGGGCGTAAGCGGGAAAATGCTGATATTGGCAGCCAGCAGGAACAGTGCTTTGTTAAGCCGGAAATAAATAGCAAGGGGGATGCCTATGGCCAGTTGAAAACCCCATACGGGCAGGATGCCCATGAGCACACCAAAAGCCATACTACAAGCTTTACGTAAATTGGATTCCTCCTTTCGCACCCCTATTTCCTGCCATAATTGTCGCCAGCCTTCTTTACGGCTTAATTTCAGAGCGAAATTCCAGGGATGTATCCACAATAAAGCGATGAAGGTCAGAAAGGTGTTCAGTACACTGATCCTCGAAAAATCCTTGAAGGGCCGGAAATGACTGATACGCTCGGCAGCAGGTGGATAATATACCGATATGGGTTGGCTGATCACCGGCACCTTTTTCCAGGCAAGACGTACAGGCACCTCTATCTCAAATTCATATTTACGGGTGAAGAACTTCATGGGTGCTATCGGTTCCAGGGGATAGAGCCTGTATCCCGATTGGGTGTCCGGAAGGCGGATGCCGGTTTCCACCCAAAAC
>CAZFKK010000186.1:0-539 GCA_964519735.1 uncultured Taibaiella sp. | reverse complement strand
TATTCCTGGCGCCAATGATCAATGCACCGGGGTTTTGTTCCAGGGTCCGTAGAAATTCCGGCAGATCATGAGCGTAATGCTGGCCATCGCTGTCTATCGTGATCGCGTAGCGGTAGCCTCTTTGCCAAGCCATCCGAAAGCCTTCTTTCAAGGCATTTCCTTTGCCTTTATTAGGTTGATAACTCAGGGTTTTGAGGAAGGGGAAGTCGCGAAGTATAGCCTCGGTATCATCTGTAGCGCCATCATTGACGACAATGATCTGCCGGGTATAAGCTGCTACTGAGGATATTACCCGTGCCAGGCTGGCCGCATTGTTATAAGTAGGGATAAGCACACAAACTGCATGTTGCAAGAAGACAGTTTCATGAGTAGGAGATAAAGGTGCTGACATTGCCTCAATTAAAGGTGCAAAGATTATTTCTTTTTTGTTGATAGAAAAATGAAATAATTGATTACTTTTGCAGCCCTTTTAGCTGATCGCGGCATACAGGTAATAGACCTTATTTCTATTGCCGCATACAGGTCGCTGGTTCGAATCC
>CAZFKK010000185.1:0-6118 GCA_964519735.1 uncultured Taibaiella sp. | reverse complement strand
GCCGCTGCTTATAGGTATTTCCAGGAAATCCATGATCTACAAGCTGCTCGGGCATAATGCTGAAGAGGCCCTCAATGGCAGCACCGTGCTGCATACGCTTGCTTTACAACAAGGCTGCCGGATCCTCAGGGTTCATGATGTACGGGAAGCCAGGGAATGTATATCCTTATGGGAATATTACCAATCCATCTAAAGAGCCTTCAGCGCCTTATCCTGATGCACGCAACTAAAATCGCTTTCGACTGTTATTACACTTAAGAATAGGTAAATTCAGTATATGGAAAAGAAAAAAACACTGGTGATCGGTGCGTCCGAAAATCCGGATCGCTACAGCAACATGGCTGTTCATCAATTAAGAGCCCACCAACATCCCGTGGTGGCCATTGGAAACAGAAACGACCGGATCGCAGATGTATCCTTTAATAAGGAAAAAGCCCAATTCACGGATATTGATACCGTCACTTTATATATCAACCCTGCCAGGCAGAAGGAATATTATGACTATATTTTATCCTTACACCCGCAACGCATTATTTTCAATCCGGGTACGGAAAATGATGAATTAGCACAACTGGCGTTATCCCATCAGATTGAGCCGTTACAAGCCTGTACCTTAGTGTTGCTGAGTACAGGGCAGTACTAAGCCGGCATTCCTGAAGGAAACCTTGGGTTAAGCTATTTTATCGCTACCTGAGTAGTGTAACGTTTCCTTGCCGTTTGAAAGTTTTTCCGTTTTCTGATTGCGCTTCTATAGTATAAATATAGGTACCGACGGGCTGGGGCTGGCCATTATAACTTCCATCCCAACCTTCATTTATATTAGCGGTAGAGAATACCTTATTCCCCCATCTATTGTAGATGGAGAATTCGTTTAGTTTTGCAATTCCTCTTTTTGATGCCTTGAATGTATTGTTTATTCCGCCTCCGGGGTGGAATGCATTGGGCATCGCAATTACAGTCTCTTTAACGAGCACGTCCACTGAATCCCTGAGTAAACAACCGTTTTCTGTTTTTGCTACAACAAAATAACGGGTTCTTACTTCCGGATAAAAAGAAGGGTCTGCAATATTGGGATCATTTAGGCCGGAGGGTGGAAACCATTGAAAATAGTGCGCATTAGTAGAAGACTGAAGGTGATACACCTCTCCAGGATAAATAGAAATGCTATCCGGCAATTCCATTACTGCAGCCGGATATACCTGTACATTTACATATTGCGTATCCTTACAGCCTTTAGTATCGGTTATGTAAACGGTATAATCTGTTGATGTTCCCGGACTTGCCTGAGGGTTTTCAATATCCGGATTATTTAAACCATAGGCAGGCGTCCAATGGTAAATGGATCCTCCGGTTGCCCAAAGCTGGACCATGCCGGGAAGACAATAACCTGTATCGCTAATGATACTGCCTTCAATACCGGGAAACACAAAAACCCTTATGCTTTCCTCAGCAGAGCAACCCAATGGGGATGCCACATGCAACGTATAAGTTATAGAGGTATCTGCTATGGATCTGGCATGGGGTTGGTTATCGGGGCCTTTAAGACCGGCAGCAGGCGACCATTTATAAATATAATCATTCCGATAAGGGGTCACATGGGACAATAAAACAAATTCGCTGCCTTTACAGATACTTGTATCCTTTGCGAGTTGCAGAAAAGGAATCTCTTCTACTTCAAACGAAATAAGTTGTATCGTATCCGGACAACCCTCATAGGATGCTGTTAAAACATAGATGTTAGATTCATTCAACGTAATCCTGGGATTGATCAGATTAGTATCACTTACCCCATTTGCCGGCGTCCAGCTATAGGAATATCCCTCTGTACCCTCGGCAAAGATTTGAACGGTTGTTCCAAAGCAGACCATGCTATCATTGTTGAATATCTTTAAAGCACGTGGTTTAAAGTCTATATGAATGCTATCTGTTGTTGAAAAGCCACAAATTCCCGGGATGGTATCCTTAACGGTCACATAATAAACAGTTTCCACATTGGGGTTTACACGGGCCACTGTCCCTTCGGCATAAAGTATGCCTGCTTGAGGGCCCCATTCAATAGTATTATTGGCACTTGGACTCCTGATAGTTACGGACAAGTCAATATACTGAACACCTTGACAGACCAGCGTATCCCTTACTTCAATTTCAGGTTTATCGGTTTTCAAAACGGTGAGCATCACGAAAGAGGAATCTTCTTTGATACAGGTATTTTCATTATAGGCATACAAAACCACTTTATAAACTCCTTCTCTATTGAAGGTGTATATCGGGTTAGGTTCAGTTGATGTACTGCCTGGGCCATCGTTGAAATCCCATAAATATTCCAGGGCAATATTTGATGTATTTAAAAAGCTAACGGTAAAAGGGACACATCCGGTATCTTTAGGATTAGTAACCGGATCCAATATAAAGTCACTATGTACGCCGGCGGCTTCAAAATTGAATTTAAAACTCACGACATCCTGTCCGGTGGATGCTTTATTCAAACGGTAAGGATTTGGATTGAAGGCCGTAGTAGCTAAGGGATAGGTCGCCGTGTTATTACAAATAGAATGATAAACAATCCCTTGCGGGTCCATCCTACTGATGCCAACATGGGTATGATCTCCGGTTGCACCAAAATAAGAACCAAAGAACAGGTTTTCAAAATTAGTAGTCAGAACTCCGAACCAGAACGGACCGCCAGTCTTGTTCAATGCGTCAGAGGATACAGGCATCCCGGCTGTAGGATTAATCCCTGTTACATATACATTCTTGCAAATATCTAACAGGAATGCTGCCGGATAAAACCTGCTACCGACACTTTGAGCATTACCTAATCTTGTTGACAACAAAGACCCGGATAGATCAGGGCTGATCTTATCGATGAATAAATCACCATTTGCCACATTAAATGTACCTGTGGAAATGGGATAATTACCGTCCGTCCGGCCCAATACGTAAATCGTGTCATTGTCATCCAGCTGCAAAGCCACTGCATTATCTATGCCCGCCGTCCCTAAATAAGTTGACCGTTCAATAATTCCTGATGCCGGATTAATCACCGACAAAAAACCATCGAAAGTCCCACCCGGAGCAATCGGATTTAATGAAAACGGTGTTGTTGGAAAATCCGAACTTTTCGTCGTTCCGCAAATTGCAATATTCCCTGCCCGGGTCATTTGGATGCTTACTATGGCATCATCCTCAGTTCCACCCAGGTAACCACTGAATAAAAGTTGGGAACAAGATGGATTTAACTGGAACAAAACGCCATCTATACCGCCTTTTGCCGTTCTGCTTAAGGTGGTCTTCAAAACAAGGGTTACAATACTGTCACATCCCGAAGTAGCAAAAGTATCTATATATAATCCTTGAGAGGTAATCAACCTGGACCCAAAAGAATAACTACCTCCCGAACAAATTGTTTCTATAACGGTATCTCTAATATAAGATTTGAATGTAAGATCAATAGTCACGACACTATCACATCCCAAAGCGGAAGTAAATGTTTGACTGTATATACCCGGTGTGCTGAGAATTTGGTTGCCAAAAACATAATCCGGTGAACAGGACTGAACCACAAAAGCATGGTCATAAACCTTGCTACGCGCCAGCGAGAGTGTAACTATACTATCACAACCTCCGTTAGAGAAAGTATGCGTATAGGTTCCGGGCAGCGAAAGTATCTGGTTGCCAAAAGCGTAAGTATCTCCTGGACAAAACCAGGCATCTGCTGCATTTGCCTTTAGGGCGCGGTTACTTAAAACCAAGGTAACGATGCTGTCACATCCTGAAGTTTTAAAGGTATCGGTATAAGTCCCCGGATTAGTGATCACTTTCGTCCCAAAAACATAAGTAGCCCCCGCACATTTTTCTTCATAAACAGTATATGTTTGCAGGTTACCCGACCTCAGGTTCAGGGTAATAATCCGGTCACATCCCGAAGTAGAAAAGGTATCCACATAAGTTCCTGCAGCAACAAGTACCGACTTCCCAAAGTAATAAGACCCTGAGGGACACATCTCCTGATCTAACGTTTGCATGAGGTAAGGTCTTACGAATAAATTCAAGGTTACGATACTATCGCATGCTGAAGTAGAAAAAGTATCGGTATAAATTCCCGAAACAATTAAACTTCTGGCTCCAAAAATGTAAGGATATCCGGCACAGGCCGTATCAGCAATTGTTGTCATGATATGGGTATCCATACTCACCCTTAAGGTAACTGTACTGTCACACTTTCCAGAATGGAATAGCTGAGAATATATACCGGCAGAGTTTATGATTTGACTTCCGAACACATAAGTTGAACCTGGACAAAGATTCAAATCAAAAGTATCCGACACCGGATCAGAATACCTGATATCCCATGTTATAATGCTGTCGCATTGCAGGGTAGCAAAAGTATCTGTATAAGTCCCTGGCGCAGTAATCATTTCTTTTCCGAGATATAAAGTGTCCCCCTTGCACAGGCTGCGGTTAATCTTATAAGTAGTGTACCCATTGGGAAGTACAACCGGGAAATCTGTGGACCTGGTGTTGCTGACCACCCACATATTTCCCTGGCCGTCAAAGTCCAGCTCCAGGGGACTTGTTGTATTTTGATTATTTAATCCTACTCCGGTTGTGTTAAAAGTAAATGGAAGAGGTTCCATTGACGAGCCTCCTAAATAAGTAGACCCCAGCAAGACGGTGCCTGAATTATTAAAATGAGCGACAAAAATATCCGTTCCATTTAATGTTTTGTCATAAGCGTCTGAAGTAACCGGAAGATTCGGAGAAATGGTACTGCCCACTATTACCAGTTCATCCTTAGCATTTACTTTCATAGCATGTGGCAGGTCTACACCAGTGCCTCCAAAATAGGTGGAATAAATCAAGTCAGATCCATTGGAATTATATTTATTCACCGCTACATCCTGGCTCCCATTAAAAGTACTTTGAATAGCGCCTGTGGTTACGGGCCATCCGGCACCATAGGCCTGAGCTCCAGCATACATGTTTCCAAACTCATCGTACGTCGTACAGTAACTAAAAAATCCGGAACCTCCACCTACTGCACCGCTATAGGTGGCAAATACTAATACCGGATCAATCACCAAAGTATATTTAGGGTCATACCCATTGGGGAAACTAAAACTTACAATACCTTGATTCAAGGTAAAATAGGATTTCACTTCTACTTCCTTACCATCTATAACCTGATAAGAATAGGGCATTTTTTCCACAACTTCATTTATTGACGTCCTTAATATCAGGTCGCCATCACTACTTATTACAGGCACCACGCCTTCATAAGCTAAAGCAATCTGGTCAGGAGAAGCTCCGGGAGCAACGATAAAGTCATATTTTAAAGAGTGGTCTTTACTGTACACTGCTACATCAATTCCCGTATAGACATTCTTTTGTATCACTTTCCCAAACAAACCCACATTGCTGCTCCATTTGGACGGTTCATTACCGATAAAATAATTATGATAAGCCTTTTTCTTTTCTGTTTGCTCATAGGCAATGCTATTATTAGCATTGACGAAATTTACTTTGTAGGCATGTTGATGTATAATTTCTTTTCCAAAATCTGCAATTCCACGCTCCATAAGGTCATGGATATGTTCTAAATCTTTATGATTGACATAATTGTACACAAAGCCCTCATTGGTTATAAAGAACACACCACCGGGAATATTAGCTTTAAATTTTGCTGCGTCGATCCATTGACCTTTATTTTCAATAAAATCCAGGCTACCTTTTGGTTGGAGGCCAATAGCCCCCGTTGCAGGACTCAATCCTCTCGCCCATATCGCTGTAGAAAGACAAATGAGAGGAAGCAATAAAAAAGGGCTGTAAATGCATTTCTTCATAAACTTTTTTTTAAAAAAACGTCTTATCTGAAAAGTGGTATTGCCCTAGTTTCGCAAAACTAGATGGGGTTCTATAGAGACAACCTGTTTCTTAAATCCTTGTTCTTGCTTTTATCAATTATTTCCTTTCTGATGTATGATGGGTAGTAGCACCCCGGTATTGTATTTCACAAATGCTGTATACAATAATAATCTAATAATATAGCGATTTTATGGCTTAATTCTCATATTGAAAGATTAAAGATAGAAAAATTATTTTAATTATACATTTTATG
>CAZFKK010000184.1:0-6146 GCA_964519735.1 uncultured Taibaiella sp. | reverse complement strand
TTGGTTTTATCAAAATCAAAAAACTACCGAACTATTGATTCATAATAAATTAAGTCTTTTTGGGATAAGCTGATAGCATCGGAAGAAATGAAGGCATCACGCCTGCGGGGCAATTACTCAGGATCCTGTAGCTCCACACTCCAATTCCCGGGCAAGGCCGTTCTGCTTTGCCTCAACTGGTATAGGCTCCATATAGCAATGCCTAGTCCAAATCCAAATAATATAAACTCCGACAGCGCAAAAGAAGCGCCCGTTTCTACGGCTGACTTACTGAAATACCCGATAATCACCTGCACTCCGTTAACCATAAAATGCATTAAGATACATAGTCCGATACTGGACGTATAATAATAAACCCAGCCTAAAACAATACCTGCAAGTAAGATAGGTACAAATTCCGAAATACTATTATGAAAAGAAGCAAAAACCAGGGCGGAGATCCCAATGGACAACCACCAGCGCCGGGTAAAACTATAGACAAATTTCTGTACGATTCCCCTGAAAAATACTTCTTCACAAATTGCAGGTACAACAGCGATGAGCAATACATTACGCAACAAAGCACCGATATTATCGGCTTGCAGGTAAGTCCGGATCCAGGCATCCCTGTTTTCATCCAAAGCTGTAGCTTCCGATCCGAAATCTATTTCCTTAAGCCATCCGCCGAGGGTCCCCACTACAACCATCACCGAAATTCCCAAAACGGCAACCCACCCCACTTGCTTCCAGGTGCCCTCCTGACGCCAGCCCAGGTAAGCCAATGGTTTAGGGTCTGCCAGGTAGGCATACAACAATGCAGGGATCAAAAACATCCCCACCTGGTTGATCAGTTGTACGGTAAATAATATATAGGGATGACGAAATAACTCCTCTTTAGCAAATAGCTCTACATCTGCATAGGGAATCGCCGCTGCGGACATGATAAAACGTAACTGTACCAGGGATGCCAAAAGCATCAGTACAAACCAAAAGGATAAGAATACTAATAACTGTATAGACTTAGGCTGGACACGAAGATAGGATTTAAACATATATATTCTTTTCAAAGCAATCCCTTACCAACCAGGATCACTTTATCCATAAAAGCTGCAAAAATACATTATAGTCCCGCATACGACAACAATTATTAGGACCACCTATTTACCTTTCTGCCATTTCCGGATAAGCACAGACAACACCATAATAACTAAACCTAAAATATTCCCAAAAGCCTGAATTCAACGATCTTTCCTTTATTTTTACCCCTAAGCTTCCCGCTTGCTTACTCCCCGTTTTGGCTGATACTGCTATGGTTTCATTCCTGAGCAGCAACAAAAAACAACGGTTGACCCTAATTCAAAAGAAATGATCTTAAGAACGTTATCCTACCTACTGCTGAGTTTACTTTTAATAACCCTGAACGCTCCTGATACCGCCGCACAACGCCGAAAGAAAAAAAGCAGGAAGGCAAAGACTACAGCCCTGCAGCTACAACCCTGGGAAATCGATACTTTGATACACCCCATTCCCATTAACCGCCAGGCCTTTACCGATAAAATCCAACAGGAGGTCCGCAAGGCAGATTTAAGAGACGGTGCCGTCGATGGTCTTATTGAATTAGAAGATAAAGCCGTTAGCGCTATGCTTACTGAGGTGCTTTTAAAAGAAGTTCCCTTACTGCTCATTCATATTGAAAATCTTCCCCAGGCTACCCACCAAACCAAAATCAGCTACCACCGTACATTGGGCAACCTGATGCAGCGGTTAAATGCGAAAAGCTTCCAGTCCGGAGATCTCAGCTATTTCAGGAAAATTGTCCATAATGTTGAAGAAATAATTGTTGCCCGGGAGCAAAACACTTTAAAAGAGTACCTTAAGGACAATGCCAACGTTTATACGCTGGATAACAGTGACCTGCTGAACGATTTTCCCCAGGAAAAAGCCTATGTTTTTGAAACAGTGGGTCTGAAGAAGCCGGAGATCATGATCAAACGGTTACCGGAGTTTGCCCGCGAAGCTTATGCAGACCGCATTGTCGCTACAGCCGCCAAAGTGGTTCCCGGCACCATACTTACCTATGCAACCTCAACCAGTTATTTAAGTTCCGTAGTGCGCCGTAACCCCGATCCTTTGGTACAATCCATAGTCCGTATAGCCTCTGAATCGCAAAACCCGTTAAAAGTCCTGCCTTTCTTAGGGGAGATACATAATAAAAGTAAGACCGTAAGGCAGATGGACGCCATCACCAACAACCCGGTAGAATATTACAAAGCACTGGTCCGGCTAAAAGTAAAAGATGAAGCTATTGCGAGGGACTATATTGATAAGGAGTTGAACCTTCGGGGACTTCAATTTGTACGAAAAGTGAATGAATTGCATGATTATGGCGCCGCGGTACGTTTTAAATCCCTGGCTCCTTTTAATGAAGAAGACCTGTACTTTATGATGATCGGCAGCCAGGATGAAATCTATACCAGTAGCTTTACCTGGATGTTTCACCGGATGATGGAACAAATGAAGCCCTTGAGCGGCGATCAATTACTGGAAAAAGTCCATAAAGATCATTTTCGCACCTTTATCAGGATGTGTGCAGGGTACAATACCCTGGCCCCCTTCCTGGCTTCTATAGAAGGCAACCGGAAAGAGCTGCTGATGAAAGAATTTGTGGCCAACCTGGAGCAGGGCGATGAAGAGGATCTTACTGATGCCGTGGATGTAGCAGATGCCTTCGGAAGTATTACCGATCCGCAACTGGTTGCTTTTCTGAAGAATGAAATAAAATCCAATTATGAACGTACCTATAAAGCCAATAATCAACAAAGCCATAAAGGAGTCATTGTATATGGCTTGCTGAGTACCATTTTTAACAGTGCGGATCAGGCAGAGGGCTTGAGCAACAACCTGAGCGACCTTATTCCCCCGATCACCTACGTACCCTATGCTTCCCTTGTGGATGCCAAAGGAAACATCGTTATTCAAACTTTTTTTTACGGTGATGAAGACGGAAGAATTTCTTTTTCCAGCTTTAAGTCCAATTTTCCTGCCAATAAATGGGAAAGCCAGGCCAATAAAAACTGGATTAAATATACCTCAAAAGGGCCGCACTCCATTATTGTGTATGCCAACCTGCCCTTAACCGAACCCAAGGATGAAGAAGCGCAAAAGGCATTGGCAGATCACCTGGAACAACAAAACATTCACCCTAGCCTGGTCATCCATAGGGGCCATAGTTACCATTTGGGCGGGTCGCTCGCTAATCTCGATCCTGAAGTAAAGGTAGTCATGCTCGGTTCCTGCGGCGGGTATCACAACCTCGCCTCCGTGTTAGACAAGTCTCCGGATGCCCATATCATTTCCTCCAAACAGGTGGGTTCTTTTAGCGTCAATGAACCCATCATCAAGGAAATCCTGGGCCAGCTTACCCAGGGAAAAGACCTGAATTGGCTCCAGGCATGGGGTAACCTGAATACTTATTTCAGTAAAAGGGGGAAGGATGAAAAAGACCTGTTCAGCGACTATATTCCACCTAACAAAAACCTGGGCGCCATTTTTATCAAAGCCTACCGTAAGCAACTGATGCTGGATGACGAAGGGTAATCTTCCCTGATCAAGAAGAGGCTGCCTTAATTGACAGCCTCTATAGTTTTAATGGTGAAAACCGGTGGTACAAGGACTATTGCATTTTTATAATTTTCTCTACTTTAATTAACCGGCCTACAGGATCATAAACCCGTAAGAAATAAATTCCTTCTGCTATATCCTGCAGGGTGACCTGGTTTTGCTTTTGAAATTGCTTCAGCTCTTTTCCGTCAATACTGCAAAGGGACAGGTTGACCTCAAAAGGTGCACTGATATGGACAACCCCATTGGACGGATTAGGGAAAATGAGGATTTGTTCGGCTAAACGATTAATATCTTCTATCGCTACGTTGGTCACTTTATAGAGGTCAGATGTGTCTATACAACCATGTTCGTTACTGACAATAACCCGGTAATCGCCGTTTTTGGCAACAAGATAAGTGCTTTCTGTCGCTCCCGGAATAAGTAGATCATTTTCCATCCATTGATAAGAAGCATAGGTGCCCGATACGCCCAGGGTAAATTTATTGATCGTAATTACAGGTTCGTCAGGTTTGCTAAAGGTTAGCTCCAGGGCAACGGTACTATCGCAACCGGCCGCATTAGGAAATACTTGTTTATAAGTGCCACTGACCCTGTAAACCTCTTCATTCAAGGTGTAACTTTCTTCACATGTTGTTACCTCAAGAAGAGAAGAAGAGGTATCGTTACAAATCAGCTTCAATAAGAATATATCAGAACTTCCTACTGCTTTAAAATTAGCGGTTTTTGCGCCCGGATCCAGATCCGCAGTATCATTAAATTGTCCCGTAGCATAGGTATTCCCTTTGTCATCGCAGGTGATGCCGAGACCATAAATATTAGTGTAGCTGTTGCCTATGTTGCCGCTCCACATATGATTGCCATCGGGATCATACTTAGCTAAGAAAGCATCCAAACGGGAAGTCGCATAGGTTTGGCCTCCTACGGATACAAGCTTATTCGTTGCTGCTCCCCATGGATCAAAAACAGCGGTATCCGAGAAAGTTCCGGTCACAAATATATTGCCCACGCGGTCAACAGCTATAGCATAGCCAATATCCTCAAATTTACTGCCCAGGGTTTTAGCCCATATATATTTACCGGCAGCGTCGTACTTGGCAAGGAACATATCATAGTCGCTATAGCTTACATCGGCACGTTTCCGGCCCGCCGATACCAAGGTGTCTGTTGCAGCTCCCCATGGATCAAAAATAGCGGTGTCTGAAAAATATCCTGTAATATATACGTTACTTGCCTGGTCCAGGGCAATACCCAAACCATTATCGTCTGCTTTTCCACCCATACTGTTGGCCCATAAATACCCACCGTCTGCATCATACTTTGCGACAAAAACATCATGCACCATGGCTACCGGGCCCATTGATATCAGGTTGCTCACCGCGCTTCCCGGGTCAAAATCCGCTATATTGCCAAAGTATCCGGTTATATAAGCATTTTCCGAGCTATCCACAGCAATACCGTAGCCATAATCATCCGCATTACTGCTGCCCATGCATTTAGCCCATATATATTTACCATTGGAGTCATACTTAGCCATGAACACATCATAGTCATTACCACCAAAAAAGCCTCCGGGCTGTGCCGTTAGGTTAGCTATATCTTTGCCCGGATCAAAATCCGTCGTGCCACTAAAAGCGCCGGTAATATATACATTCCCTTTTGCACTCACGGCTATATCCAAACCATAATTGATTTTGCTGCCGCCCATATTGATTGCCCATTTATAGTTACCCTTAGCGTCATATTTAGCGACAAATATATCCTGGAAGCCCGCTCCTGCCTTCAGTGTATCGACACCGCCGTTAAAACTTGCCTGAAAAACGAAAAATCCGGTTATATATACGTTACCATCTCCATCTACTGCCACAGCCTTACCTTCTTCTGCACGGATGCCTCCAACCCTGATTGCCCAAACGTAATTGCCGCTCACATCATATTTAGCCAGAAATACATCGGAGCCTCCGGCAACACCAAGGGTATCAATTCCTGCACCGGGATTGAAATCTACCGTACCATAAAAAGTACCCACCACATAAGTATTTCCCTCTTTATCTACCGCTACGTCATTGCTGTTGTCCACGCTGCTGCTCCCCATGCTTCTGGCCCAGTCCAGCTCCTCTGCATTCAGCCGGATATTTCCCACGCTGAGGCACAAGAAAATTAACAGTAACTTTGACTTAAATAAAAGTTTTTCCATCCTGTTTTTGTTTGTTAATTTGATCATAGTTTTTCTTTGAGAATTAAATTAATAAAATACTTTGTAGAAACGACCTTTCAAAGGTCTTTTTATTCTAGCGGTAAGCATAGACTGTTTTCAGTCATTTTATTATTTTTAATACAAAAAAAAAATTACATTTATGCACCCGGGTAACCGAAAAACCGAGCAATGACATGAATAAACAATGTACCTTCATCCGGGTCATTAATACACTAAGATAATAATAATACGGCTCCCTTTTTTGATTAATTTTTTTGATATGAAAGCATTCCTTTTCGTGCGCTATTATGTATTTGTCGTAGCCATTATCTGCCTGTTTGCTTTGTCC
>CAZFKK010000183.1:745-6151 GCA_964519735.1 uncultured Taibaiella sp. | reverse complement strand
GGCCGGGAGAGGGCTGCAAACGCAGAAACGGTATTGCAGAACATAGCCCAGCCTACCCTGCTGATCGGTATCTCCAGTGATATTCTCTGCCCGCCGGAAGAACAAAAATACCTGGCAGCACACCTCCCTTCCTGTACTTATGCAGAAATAGATTCTCAATACGGGCATGATGGCTTCTTAATAGAAACCGAACGTATCAGTTTCTTATTAAAGAAGTGGATGCAGCAGGTCGGGAAACCTTTCTTTGTTTAAAAAGATATTCTTTTATTCGCGCTACATCTACAAAAGATATCAACTATATTTGCTTTTGTTTTTTTTATCATCAATCCAATCCTCGTTTTTATTCATTAATTCATTTTTATTCATGCCTTTGTTGGAAAAGCAATTATTTGCAAAAGAATCTACTATACCAGGTGCAGGACTTGGCTTATTTACCAGGGAGTTTATCCCTAAAGGAAGCAGGATTATTGAATATAAAGGAAAAATCAGTACCTGGGAAGATGCGGACCACATGGGCGGGGATAACCTGTTTATCTTTTACGTGAGTGAGGACCATGTAATTGATGCCAGCCGGAGAAAAAAATCCATGGCACGTTATGCCAATGATGCCCGGGGGCTTAAAAAAATAAAAGGGATCAATAACAATACTCATTATATTGTTGAGGGCAACCGGGTTTTCCTGGAAGCGAAGCAAAACATTCCGGCCGGAGCAGAAATTTTTGTAGCTTATGGCAAAGAGTATTGGGATGTCATCCGTAAAAATAGCCGCGAGGCGGTTATGGCCCCCAAATAATCCCATATGATCTTTCTGTAGAGGCCCCGGCCGTTGGTATCCACTCGCCAATGGCCGTAATGGACATACATTGTCGTTTCCTATGCGGTCAATTTTAAATAAACTGACCTGAAAGATACCTGGATCAAACGTAACTTTAAACCAGCTCAATAACCGTTATTTCCGGCAAAATACCTAATCTTCCGGGATACCCCAGGAAACCGAAGCCGACATTTACATGCAGGTATTGCTGCTCCTCCTGGTAAAGCCCGTCCCATTGCTTGTATAAATACTGTACCGGGCTCCACTTCATCCAGGGCAATTTAAGGCCAAACTGCATGCCATGAGTATGGCCGCTTAAGGTAAGGTCTATATCTCTATACCCCGGGCGCACCTGGGCATCCCAGTGGGAAGGATCATGGCTCATTAAGATCTTAACAGCCACGGGTATATTTTCCAGGCCCTTATAGGCATCTGCAAGGCGGCCATGTTTAGGGAAACGGGCTTTGGCCCCCCAATTTTCTACACCCAGCAAGGCTATTTTTTCACCGGCTCTTTCCAGGAGGACATGCTCATTCATCAACAACCGCCAGCCCATATCTGCATGGTACTGTTTTAATTGTTCCAGGTTAGCTACCTTAGCGGCTTCTGAGGGCCAGGAAACATAATCTCCATAATCATGATTTCCCAATGTCGAATACACGCCTAAAGGCGCCTTCAATCTACTGAATACGGAGAGGTAAGGTAACATTTCTTCGGCCTGGTTATTCACCAGGTCCCCTGTGAACAGGATGAGATCAGGTTTTTCCTTCAGGATCAGGTCCACTCCATGGACCACAGCTTCCGGGTCATCAAAACTTCCGGCATGAATATCGGAAATCTGGACAATCTTCAAGCCTTTAAATGCCTGAGGAAGTTTAGGTAAAGAGATACGCTTTTGCTTCACCTGGTAACGATAACGGTTGCGTGTACCGTACATAAAACCGCTCAGGGCCAGGCCTCCTGTAAGTAAAGCCAGCCTCGCCAGGAACGTGGACCTGGATATACCGCTATTGGCAACAGGCCCATCAGGAGCTTGCGGAAAAAAATGAGTCATCTGGCGGAACAGCCAGGTAACCAATCTCCGGAAATCATCCAATAACATAAATGCCGCTACCAGGATCTTAGCCACCAGGAAACCCATAATAAAAGAAACCACGATCATACGTATCAGTGGCGGCCACTCCGTAATGTGCATACTTTTGAAAGTAAATACAGTTATCCAGGCTATCAGGGATAATATCACATAGATAGCCAAAACACTGTACCTTGTTGTACTATTCGTTGTGCGTAGTGCAGTCTGGATAGCTATAAAGCAATAAAATTCCAAGACAGCAAAAATAGCAAGCGCTATAAAAATACCTAATGGGTTACGCATTAATCCGGGTTGAGCTGATGATCAATAGAATGTCCAAAAATAGCGATAATAATTTTTCAAAAAATATTTGGCTTTTGCAGTAAATTAATCCTAACTTTGCATTCCTTTTAAAAACGGAGGCTGTAGCTCAGTTGGTTAGAGCGTCGGATTGTGGTTCCGAAGGTCGCGGGTTCGAGACCCGTTAGCCTCCCTTAAAAATCTAACCTGATTGCAAAAGGATCATTCATTAGTTGAATGATCCTTTTTTTAGTAAAAGCCAGCCTCCTTATTTTTTCTTCAGGGAAACGGGTACTTTAACCATATCCCAACTGAATATCATATTGTTTTTATCAAAGCTGATCGTGAACTGCTCCTGAGATTTTTTGTTTTTTTCTACCGGCGCTACAACTTCCAGCACATTGTGTTCCTTATTTTCTTCATACTCGGCTGCACCTTTCTGGGCTGCCTTACTGTTTAAGATCACCGTCCACTCTTTGGGACCTGGTACCGTAAATACAGCATAAGTACCTTTTTTCAATTCTTTACCTCCCAACAGCACATCTTCATATACCGTAATATCAGTGCTCATATTGGCTCCGGTACGCCATACTTCACCATAAGGGACCAATTCCCCAAAAATCACACGATCACGCTTGGAAGGCTGCCCATAGGAAATTTCGGCCAGTGTTCCTTTGGCGGTAACCCGAGGACTCTTCGGGGCTCCCTTATCATGTTGATGCTGTGCCTGAAGAGTAAATGCCGAAGCCAGCAACAGCGAACTCATAACGAGTAATTTTTTCATAACCTTGTATTGTTTTAAAGTCAAAAAATAAAGGGATAAAGATAGCCTTGTTATTGGAGGTATCTTGTTAACAATTACTTATTTAAATGAAGAAGCAGAGCCGCTTCAACTTATCAATTGACGCGCTGTACTTTAATCTTCCCGGAGTTCTTTACCGGTAAGCTGAATAAAGACATCTTCAAGATTAGCTTCCTTTGTTTTCCTCGGTCTTTGAAACCCTGAGGCAATCAGGTCATCAATAAGTTGATTAGGCGAAGCCAGGGAAATGATCTTACCGGAATCCATAATAGCAACCCGGTCGCATAGCTCTTCTGCTTCATCCATGTAATGGGTGGTAATGACTACCGTTGTTCCTGTGTCCCGCAATTGACGGATCAACGCCCAGAGATTACGTCTGGCCTGTGGGTCCAGGCCCGTTGTGGGTTCATCCAGGAAAATAACTTTAGGCTTATTGATAATTGTGGTAGCAATGGAGAAGCGTTGTTTTTGCCCGCCGGATAATTGTTTGAATTTATTCTTTGCCTTTTCTTCCAGTTGGACACTGCTTAATAAGGTCATCGGGTTTACCTTGACATTATACAAGCCCGAAAACAGATCCACCAATTCACATAAGTTAAGGTTCGGGTAAAATCCCGCGGCCTGCAATTGCACCCCGATCACTTTCTTAATTTCATGAGGGGCTACATCCAGGTCTTTATCATCGATCCATACCTTGCCCGATGTTTTGGGGCGTAAGGTTTCCATGATCTCCAATGTAGTTGTTTTGCCGGCACCATTGGGTCCTAACAAGCCGAATATTTCTCCCTTCCGGACTTCAAAACTCAACCCGTTTACCGCCTTAAAATCACCATATTTTTTATGCAGATCCTGAACAACAATAATGGACATAAATTCGGGTAGGGAATTAATTACATGTTGATATAATTCATCAGAAGCTTGTACCGTTCCTGCAGCCCTTCATAAGCAGGCATCTCTCCAAAAACTTCTTTAACAACATACTCATAACGCTCAAAAGAAGCCACTAATGACTGTAGCTCATGGCTATTGGTCTTTAGAGTCACCTCCAGGGTATCTTTTTCCGGATAAGTAAAAACTTGGGTATTCAGAACAATGACGTCATTGTTCTCGCAGATCCGGGCAATCTCAGAAAGGCTGTAATGTGCAGGACTTACTTCCAGGGTGATGATGCCACCGGGTTTCTCCAACCCTGAATTCCTGTACAAATAAGCCAGTAAACTGTTCCGGCTTACCGAGCCTGTGTATTGATGCGCATCATCGATAACGGGGACCAGGGAGATATTCTGTTGTATTGCCCTGGCTAAAGCTTCATAAGGATGCAGATGCCCATAAACCACAGGCTGGAAATTCAGGAAATTCGCGGTGGACAGTTCCTGGCCAGGGGTACTCCAATTCAATAAATACTCTTCGCTGATCAGCGCTTTATACACGTTCCGATCGACCAGCGGCAAATGGCTCAACTGGAATTCCTGCATCAATTGTAAGGCTTTGTCACCCGTGTCTGTCCCTTCCAATACAGGCAGCTCTGTTGATATTAATTGTCGTACCAGCATAAATTGAATAATTATATTATACTAACGCTTTCCGCTATTCCTGCTGTATATCCGGGTTATCATTTCACCAATAATTAACCGCTATAATATTACCCCCTGTGTTTGGCCAGGAACTCAGCAAGAATGGTGCAGAAGGTTTCGGGCACTTCCATCATGGGTGCATGACCACAATGATTGATCCAATGTAATTCTGAATTAGGCAATAATTCTTTGAACTCCTCGGCTACCATAGGCGGCGTGATGGTATCATTTTGTCCCCAGATCAGGCAGGTGGGTACCTTGATGTCCCGCAACTCTTCACTAAGATTATTGCGTATCGCTGATTTAGCTAATGCAATGACTTTAATTGCTTTCAAACGGTTATTAACAATGGAATATACTTCATCCACCAATTCCTTCGTTGCCAGTTTGGGATCATAAAAAGTCAATTCCGTTTTTTTCCGGATAAAGTCATAATCACCTCTCTTAGGATAAGTTTCGCCCATACCATTCTCAAATAACCCCGAACTGCCGGTAAGCGTCAGTGTCTTTACTTTTTCCTGGTTCTGCAGGGTATAGATTAATCCTACGTGTCCTCCTAATGAATTGCCCATAAGATGAACCTGGTCAAACCCCCGGACTTCTATAAACTTCTGCACGTATTTGGCTAAGGCTCCCACCCCGGTTTCCAGCCCGAGATCAAACAGGGGAAGCATCGGAATAATCACCCTATGTGTTGTTCTGAAATTATCAAATAAGTCTTTGAAATTACTTAAGGCACCAAACAAACCGTGCAACAGGATCAGGGGTTCTCCGGCTCCATCTTCCACGTATTTAAATTTACCCAATGTTTTAATTTCTAATTCCATATCTATCTATCTAGGAG
>CAZFKK010000183.1:0-735 GCA_964519735.1 uncultured Taibaiella sp. | reverse complement strand
CACTCCGCATCAAAGGTCACTTCAAATTTCCGGTAAAAATCGATTGCCGGTTTATTCCAGTCCAATACCTGCCAGTGCATCCCCGTCAACCCTCGTAGCCGGGCCTCTTCCTGCAGCGCCCGCATCAGTTTGTTTCCAATCCCCTTACCACGCCATTGTTCTGTAATGATGAGATCCTCCAGGTACATCCTTTGCCCTTTCCAGGTGGAATACCGGATATAATATAAAGCAAACCCGATGACCAATTCTGAGCCATCTGCCTCAGGAGCTACAGCTACCCAAGCCCACCATACAGGCTGAGGGCCAAAGCCGCTTTCCATAAAATGGTCCATAGATACCGTTACCTGCTCAGGAGCCTTTTCATAAAAGGCCAATTCCCTGATCAAACACATCATGGCCGGTCCATCTTCCGGTTGCGCCGGGCGCAGTAAAACGGGCATTTCTGCTTTCATGTTACAAAAGTAACAGGTTTAAGGCTATTTTCTGATAAGATAAGATAATTTTTATGTGTTTTAATAAGCTGATAATTATATAATACCCTATTTTTACCGCTGATATACGTTGTATAAAAAATACCCTGTTTTGTCCACGATCAACAACAATTACCGAAACCTTAATGACGAAGACCTGGTACTTCGTATAGCCGGCAGGCAGGACCAGGAGGCATTCAGCACCCTGTATCAGCGGTATGTGCACCTTGCCCTGGGCGTATGTCTGAAATACCTTAAATCAACG
>CAZFKK010000182.1:0-6170 GCA_964519735.1 uncultured Taibaiella sp. | reverse complement strand
CAGGTATAAGGGCGAGGGGCGGCCCACATAGTCCCGAAGGAGTTGTTCCCATTCCGCGATAAATGCCGGATCTGTTCTTAATTCATAAAAACACCGCTTGAGTTCCGTGATATTCGCCCGCAGGATCTCGGGCACGAAAGCGCCCCCAAAGTTCCCGTAATAGCCTTCTTTATCAATTTTGTAGGGCATCAATAAATTCTTTTAAAAGGTTAATATTTTTCATTCCCGGCACTTGTTCAAAACCGCTGTTCACATCAATACCCACAAAAGACGGGTGTTGAAATTGCCTTACTTTTTCCAGGTCCTTTATACCGATGCCTCCGGACAGGAAGAAAGGCAAGGGGATATCCATTCCATCAAGCAGATTCCAATCAAAGGAGGTCCCGCTACCGCCATACTGTTCTGTAGCACTATCAAAGAGGAAGGCATGGCAAACCGTAGCGTAAACCTTCAGCCTGTCCAATTGAAAATACGGGCCTATAGGAAAGGCCTTCCATACTACTGCAGTATCCATCAGGGCCGCACAATACTCCGGGCTTTCCGTACCATGAAGCTGCACAACATCAAGGGCATAGGTGCTGATATGGTCCTTGACAACCGATAGCTTTTCATTCACAAAAACACCCACCTTTTTTATGCCCGTCAAGCCACGGGCACAATCCGCCAACCCTTCTTCATTACCGGCAAAACGTGGGGAAGGCGGGTAGAATACCAGGCCTATATAATCACAGCCTAAAGCTATTGTATCCCCGATATTGGCTTGATTCCTTAACCCGCAAACTTTTATTCGCATCATTTTTTTATTTTGTTCAGTTCCTTAATAAATGATTCAAGTGCCAGTTCGGGTGCTGGTTCCCGCATAAACAATTCCCCTATTAATAAGCCATCAAATCCCGCCTTCTTTAATAAGAGGGCATCTGCAACCGTATGGATACCGCTTTCCGAAACTTTAACCAACTCCGGAGGCAAATAAGGATAGAGCTCCAGGGAATGTTGCAATTCCGTTCGGAAGTTTTTTAAATTCCGGTTGTTCACTCCTATTGCATTCACTGTTGGAGGAAGGACATCAAGCTCTTCCTTAGCATGTATCTCCAGCAACACTTCCAGACCCAGGGATCTTGCTAGCCCGGCCAATTGTGCAATTTCCTTTGCAGACAGCACAGAAGCGATCAGCAGGATCACATCGGCGCCTAAGGCCCGGGCCTCAATAACCTGGTACTCTTCTACTATAAAGTCCTTACGTAAAACAGGCAACTGATGAACAGACCGTGTCTGCAAAAGGTCCTCATTACTGCCTCCAAAATAGAGGCTCTCGGTCAGCACAGAAAGTGCGCTGGCGCCCGCCCGGGCATAACCCGCAGTCACGGTTTCGATAGCAGCCGTTTTATTTAGTATGCCCCGGGATGGCGACTTACGTTTGAATTCTGCAATAATCCCTTGCCTGCTTTTATCCCTGATATGCGCTGAAAAGGAAATTACCGAACGCTTAAAGCTCTCAGAAGATTCCAGTTCTTTCACCGGTACCCGTTCTTTCTGCAGGGCTACCGTCTTGCGCTTATCCGCTACAATCTGTTCCAGTATATTCATGTTTTTAATGAATTTGAATGATTTGTTTCAATGATTGATAGGCCCGCCCGGACAGCAGAGATACTCTGGCCCTGGCCACACATTCAGCAAAAGATTCCTGCGGAATCATACACTGAATGGCCATTGCAGCATTGGCGACCACCACATCCGCCTGCGCTTTCGTAGCTTTATTTTGTAATACCTCCAAAAAGATCCCTGCAGCAGCGGCCACCGACCTTCCCGATACCAATGTTTCAGGAAGGAGCTGCTCAAATCCCATTTCTTCGACAGTCCAGACCTGGTTCATTCCCGGGCCGTAAACTTTTACCGGCGCTGTCAGGGAAACTTCATCATAACCATCCAGGGTATGTATGATCCGGTATCGAACCGTACTATCTTCAAGGAGATAATGATACATCCGGGCAATGGCTAAAGAATTGACACCTAATAGCTGAAACCGGGGAGAGGCAGGGTTGGTCAGTGGTCCCAGCAAGTTAAAAAAGGTACGCAGCCCCAGGTTACGTCGGATGGAGGCAACCCGCTTCATGGCAGGATGGAAAAGCGGGGCATGTAAAAAGCAAAGGCCGGAGACCTCCAACTGGCGCGACAATACACTTTCTTCCACCGGGAAAACATAACCCAGGTATTCTAAAACGTCAGATGAGCCACTGGCAGAAGTAACGCCGTAATTACCATGTTTAATCACCTTCAGCCCTGCACCTGCTACTACAAAAGCAGCCAGCGTACTGATATTAAAGGTATCCTTTTCATCCCCGCCCGTACCGACAATATCAATAGCCTGATCTGCAGGCAACTTTAAGGGGATACATTGTTCCATCAGTGCATCCCGGAATCCCCGCAACTCATCAATAATCGTCCGGCGCATCATAAAAGCGGCCATGAATGCCGTCATCTGTGTTTCATTAACGAGTCCTGTGGTAATACCTGACAGCGCCTCTTTAGCCTCATCGTAACTTAATGTTTCATATTGTCTGAGCCGGCCCAATACATTCTTCATCAGATGAGGCAATGCCCCGTCCGGATGGTTCATCCTGATCATAAAAAATAAGTTTTGGTCATTAAAAGTAGGATTCGTTTTTAGGAGATTTCTTATACCTCAGCGAACATGCTGATCATTGCAACCAATGCTCAAGTATCCTACTGCCATGAGGAGTTAATATACTTTCCGGATGGAATTGCAACCCTTTTACATCAAAATGCTGATGGCGCAAAGCCATAATGCACCCTTCCCCGTCTTCAGCGGTAACCACCAGTTCTTCCGGAAGCTGCTCCCTGCTTACCGTCCAGGAATGATAACGCCCGGCCTCAAAATCAGAACCCAAACCTGCAAAAAGCGGTTCAGCGGCACAGGGAAAGACCGTGGTAGCTTTACCATGATACACTTTACTCCTGTTTTCAAGCCGGGCGCCAAAAACGGCTGCTATGGCCTGATGTCCCAGGCAGACACCCAGGATACTTTTCGTAGGAGCTAACTGTTTGATCACCCTCATCAGCGCTCCTGCCTCCGAAGGAATGCCCGGGCCGGGAGACAATAGAATTTTATCATAAGCATCAAAATCAACATCATCCAGCCGGTCATTCCTGGCGACAACGGGTCGCTGGCCGGTGATGGCCTTTACCAATAGGACAAGGTTATAGGTAAAGCTGTCATAATTATCAATCAACAATACCCTGGTTTGTTCTTTCATTGTTCAAAATGGTTGTGTTGTTTACAATAACATCCGATAAGGTGTTTCCTGCTACGCAGGTAACGTTAAGCCTCTTTTGCTGCTTCTATGGCAGCACGTAATCCGGCAAGTTTCTGATGTACCTCCTGCAGCTCCTGCTCGGCCTTCGAGGATTCTACAATACCGGCTCCGGCCCGGTAATGAAGTACCTGGTCCCTGCTCATAAAAGAACGGATCATAATAGCCTGGTTCAGGCTGCCATCCGGGCTCAGGAAGCCGACAGTGCCGCCATAATAACCTCTTCTATCCGGTTCATATTGATCTATGAGCTGAAGCGCCCGGTACTTGGGGGCTCCTGACAAAGTTCCGGCCGGGAAGGTCTCCGCAAGCAGGCGTAGGGCATCCTGGTGCTGTACCTGCGTACCGGTCACTTCACTTACCATATGAACTACATGAGAAAAAGACTGTAAGGTTTTATAGGAGGTCACCACTACATCATCATGACTCTTGCTTAAGTCATTACGCGCCAGATCCACCAGCATGACATGTTCCGCATTTTCTTTAGGATCCTCCCGCAGTTGTTCGATCAGGATAAGATCCTGTTCTTCATCCCCACTACGCCTGCAGGTTCCGGCAATAGGATGCACTATAGTTTTTCCCTTATGACGCTTTACCTGGGTTTCCGGAGACGAACCGAACAGCCGGTAATTGCCATAATCAAAGTAAAACAAATAGGGAGAAGGATTGATCCTGCGCAAGGCCCGGTACACATTGAAGTCATCTCCTCTGTAAGGCCTGGAGAAACCCCTGGATAGAACAAGCTGGAATACGTCCCCTCTGCGACAATGCCGCTTCCCTTGCTCGACCATTTCCAGGTAAGCAGCATCGGAAGTTAAAGTAACTTCATCTCCGGTGGTATCAAAGGGAAAGGAAGGGATATGATTATTACGCAAAGCAGCCTCGATCGACCCGAAACCCAGGCCAGTGCTACCCTCCGGAACATGTTCGGTAAAGTAAACCGTATGTTGAACATGATCAAAGACGATCACAAAACGATATAGGTGGAAACGAATATCCGGCAGCCTTTTCTCAGCCACCGTATCTTTCAGGGATATCCCTTCAACATATTGTACCGCATCAAAATTCATATGCCCGAAAAAGCGCCCCTGGCAGCATTCCGGCTTTGCAGGAGGGAATTGAAATTGTTGTATATAAGCAGCAACTTCCTGCAGCACTGATTCAGGTTCAGGCTTTGAGCGAATGACCCGGCCATCAGGAAAGGTGCTCCGGATGGTACCCGGGTACACCTCAATACCCGCAAGGGGCATGCAGCATATATAAGAATAAGCAGGTTCCTTCCCGTTATAGTCAGAACTTTCGAGCAAAAGGCTATCAGGGAAATGATCCCGGAGTTTCAGGTACACGCCTGCGGGCGTAAAAGCATCGTCAGCTACGCTGCGCTGATGCAGGTTAAGATGATACAACATTTTAATCGTAATTAATAAGAAGAGGAATAAAAAAACCGGCTTGCTGAAACAGCAAGCCGGTTTACGGTATATTCTGATACAAACTAAAGCATATCAGTGCTGTTTACGAGTTGCCATCGTAAAGCCACCAATATTGATTATTCGTACTTGTGTAGTGCATAGTAATTATAATAAAATAACGCCGGTATTCTTCCTAAAACTGCGTTACTTCGGAACAAAGGTAAGCATGATTTTGTATTACAAACAAATTTTATTGCCATTTTTTTTTACTTTCACATTTTTATTAGGCAGGGATAGCCCGTATCGGGCATTTAGCGTTTGTTATTTCGCAATGCGGGAAGAAACAAAAGGAACAACAAGGTCTGGTCGTTCTATATTTGTTCCCATACTTTTAGATAATAACCAATCTTCTTCCCGCAAAAAGTGGCCGGCATCTTTTAACCAGGACAGAATTATAATTAAGAACGACCGTAAATGACTAATTTCATTCCCATCTATCCTTTGAACATCATTGTATTTCCGGACGAAGTACTTAACTTGCAGATCGTAGAGCCCAGATACCAGGAACTGATCAAGGTATGCTTTGCAGACAATAAGCACCTGGGCTTACCGGTACAACATACAGACAAGGCGATGGAATACGGCACCCTGGTAGCGATCACTGAAGTTAACGCTCCTGCAGATGAGCAACCGATGACTATACAAGTCAAAGGCTTACAGGTGTTCCGCATTTTGGAAATCATCAACACCGTTCCGGGCAAAATGTACTCGGGAGCCATAGTCACCTATCCGGAGAATGATAAAATAAAGGTACACCATCGTACGGCCACCCTTATATACAGCGAAGTAAAACGATTTTACAGCATGTTACACCTGGAACAGAAAACACCGCGACAGGATAAAGATTGGATTTCTTATGATCTGGCCCATAAATTAGGCCTGGACAAAGAGCAGGAATATGAATTGCTGTGCATTTTTAATGAGGTACAAAGAATGGAGTTTCTGAGGAGGCACCTGAAATCAATTGTAGCTACTTCAGGTAATCTTGAAATATTGAAATCCAGGATCAACCTGAATTAATTCTTTTCTAATCATCATTAATCACCTACTATATTATTATGTATTTATGTATTGACTGGGGTAATACCCGGGTGAAGGCTGCATTGTTCCAGGAAGGAACCCTGGCCAATACGTTCAACTTCTCTGAAGAAGAAGCTATCATGGAGCTGGTTAAGCTTGCAGAACAATACAAACCGGAGGCCACCATACTGTGTTCCGTAGCCCTTCATCCCCCGGAACTTAAAATGCTCCTGCAGGAACGAAGCCAGTTATTACTCCTCCAACCGGGAACCCCCTTACCCATCCTGAACGCTTACCACAGCCCTGAATCATTAGGGATGGACCGGCTGGCCCTGGTCACGCCCTTCGA
>CAZFKK010000181.1:0-6213 GCA_964519735.1 uncultured Taibaiella sp. | reverse complement strand
CCCTTACCTTCTACAACCAGAATCCTAATATTAAGGTGAAATCCAGCTTCTTTCCTATTGCTGATCTTGCCCCGGGAGCCACATCACCGGTGTACAGTATTCCGCTTATTGTTACTAATAATGACTCTATCGGCTGTTTCTTTATCGCAGCCTGTGATATCAATGTATTCCCGGGCACCTCAGGCCAATACCCCAAATTCTGTTGTATGGACAGCATAGCCTATTGCGTCACCATTCCCGAATGTGATGGCTGTGATGCCATGGCTATTAAAGCGACACAGGAAGAAGGCGAAGACTGCTGTTTTAAAATGGAACTGACGAATAATAGTAATCACCGGATTCAATGCATTCGCTTCCGGGGCCAGGGTGGTACACAGTTCGCTGTTTTTTCAGGATGGAATATACAAGCCCCGGTTTCCAGCAATGATATTACCATTTGCGCTCCGGGTAATGGCATTGGCACGGGTACTTTCCCTGGTTTTGCTTCTTTCTGTCTTACCGGCACTTCCACAGCTCCTCATGCCATAAGTGTGGAATTACTGGATGCTGAAGGCCATATCATTTGTGTCCGGAACCTGGAATTTCCCGATTGTGAACTGGTAGCACCCACTTGTGCCAATATCGTGAATGATTCGATGTATTGTGAGGGCACGCAAACGCAGCTATCCTTTTATATCCAGAATAACAGCCCCTTCCCTTTACACCAGGTGGACCTCCGGTTGTCTGATACTACCTTTATCCTGGATAAATACCTGATTCTGCCACAGCCGGCGATCGCACCGGGAGCCACAGCAGGTCCCTACACGATCAATATAGATCATGAGCATGCCACAGAGGAAACATTTTGCCTGTACTTGACCGGGCATAACAATGTGTATATACCTGATAGTATTGCCGCCACCCAATGCTGTACCGACTCTTTAGCGGTGATTTGTCTCCCGTTCCTGCATTGTAATGATACTACAGGCTGTTGCGTATGGGAGGATATGGTGATTCCGAACGGTATCACCCCTAACCAGGATGGTATCAATGATTTCCTGGTAATAGAACATGGCGGCAAGTGCAAAGAGATCGCCATTACGGTGTTCAACCGTTGGGGTAATATAGTCTATAAGAACAGTAACTATGCCAATGACTGGGGCGGTACCAATCAAAACGGGAAGCTCCTGCCCCAGGGCACTTATTACATGGTTATTGAACTCACTTCGGGAGCGAAAAAAGCGATGTATGTGGATGTGAGGTATTAAGTATAGTTAAATCGTCATGGGTCGTAGCGGGACGCTACGACTAGGGAGAGTAGGGGAAGCAAATAGAGAGGAAGGCGTCCAACCTGCCCATGGCATTATAAACAATATTAAAAATAATCAAAATGAAAAACCTATTTCAAAGTACCTTAGCATTAATGCTCTGTTTTACTACAGCTATAGCACAACAGGAGCCCCAGTATTCACAGAACCAGTTCAACAGTATGTTGATGATCAACCCTGCTTATGGTGGCAGCTCCGGTTGCCCCAGCGTAGCCCTCCGGTACAGGAAGCAGTGGACCGGTTTTGAAGGCTCGCCTTCTACATTGAGCTTTATCGGTGAGACCCGGGTATTGTCTCCCCGTTTAGGCGTGGGTATCAACCTCAACCACGATGTATTGGGCATCGACCAGGCGACCAGCATAGATGGAAATATAGCCTACCATCTGCCGGTTTCTGAGAAAGGGCAATTGGCTGTCGGGATCAAAGGCGGGGCTTCCTTCCTCAAATCCAATTTCAGCAAGCTTTCCGGTGTGCAACCGGGTGATCCTTTATACGGATCTTCTGACGCAGTTACCATACCTTTTGTGGGCTTGGGGTTATTGTATTATACCGACTTATTTTATATAGGTGCGTCTGCACCCCGCCTGCTCTCTTTTGAGCAGGCAGGCCTGCGGAGCACAGTAGCGGCACCGCACTTTTACCTCAATTCCGGGTACAGGATCAAGGTGGATGAATACATAGAATTACGCCCTGCCATCCTGGCCAAATACCAGGACAAAGCCCCCCTGGAATTTGACCTGGCTATGGATGCCTGGTATAATAATGCCTTTGGAGTAGGTGTGGCTTACCGTACAGGAGATGCGGTCAACCTGATGCTGAAGGGGAAATATAAAAAGTGTTTTCTGGGCTATTCTTATGATTTTAATATTTCAGGACTGAAGCCTTTTAACAACGGGTCTCATGAAATTACCTTCGGTATCGAATTCTGTAACAACAGGGTCCCGGTAGATCCTACACGGAATAATAATATCCGTTATTTCTAAACCCTCCAAAACCGAATGATATGAAGAATATACTGTTTCTATTCCCGCTTTTATTACTTGGCTCCGGGCTCTTTGCCCAGAAAAAAGAGGCTGATGAAAAATTCAGGCTCTACCAGTATGCCAGGGCTGTACCCCTGTATGAAAAACACCTGGCGAAACATCCGGATGATTATGATGCCACGACTAAACTGGCCACTGCGTTCAAACTGACCAATAATGTGCCTAAAGCAATCGAGGTCTATAAAGCCATGATCAAACTTCCGGAATCGCAGCCGGAAGACCTGTTCCACCTGGTGCAGTTGTTGCAGGTGATGCAACAGCAGACAGAGGCAAGGCAATACGCGCTTCAATACCAGCAGCGGGCGCCTGGGGCGAAGGCAGCAACGCTGATGGAATCTTTGGATCATTATGCGGAATATATGTCGGCAGTAGATGATTATAGACTCACCAATAAAACGGCACAGTATCCGTTCTCTGTACTGACCGTCTATCCTTTGTCCGGCAAATTAATGGTGACCGCAGAAAATAAGCGCAACCAGTCCAATAAATGGACCGGCAGGAGTTTTACAGATCTCTACCTTACCGATGCCTCGTTTGCAGCGCTTGATCCTTTTGCCCCGGAGCTGATGACCGAATGGGATGATGGTATTCCCTCATTTAGCCCGGATGGCAATACTATTTATTTTACCAGTGTCAATCCCAATACGGTGAATGAAGGGGAAGTCAACTCCCGCAAGCTTCATATTCTTACCGCTGTAAAGGTTAATGGTCAATGGACCGGGGCACAGCCCTTTCCCTTCAATGCCGATGCTTGCAATACTGCCCATCCTACCCTTAGTAAAGATGGCAACCTGCTGGTATTCTCCTCAGACAGGGCCGGAGGTGCCGGGGGTATGGATCTTTATTATTGCCGGAAACAAGGGGTGGAGTGGACCGCACCACAACCCATTGCTGCTTTAAATACGTATGGCAATGAACTGTTTCCTGTTTTTCAACCGGACAATACCCTTGTTTTTACCACAAACGGCCTGCCCGGTCTCGGTGGCTTGGATATGTACACGACATCCTGGAAGGGTTCCGGGTTTAGCCAGCCGGAGCATATTAAAGCGCCGCTTAATTCGTCTTATGATGATTATGGTTTGATCTCGGAAGATAATATGCAAAGCGGGTACCTGACCTCCAACCGTGCAGGCAGTACGGAACTGGATCATGTGTTTTATTTTTCAAAACAGGTAAAGGCAGCAGCACCGGTAGCGGCTGCCTCCCAACCCACTGGGCTTCGTGTTAAGGTAGTGGACAAGTATACCCATACACCCTTGCCTTATGTTGCTGTAGCCGTTAAAGATAAGAGCGGGCAGGTACTTCATAAGGGACTGACAGATGAAGAAGGTATGGTTGTCATAGAGGAATTAAGCCGGGGAAGTTACAGCATTCAGGGCTTACTGAATGACGTGACCACAACGATTGCCACTGTCGAAGAAGCCGATTTTCAAGGTAACCCTGCCATGATCAGCCGTGAGCTGCAGCATAATGATCCCCGTTTTACCCTTAAAGGGGTAGTGATCAATAAAAAGACCAATAAACCCGTAGAAGGTGTGACCGTTACTTGTACGAACCGCACGTTGAACGGCAGTAAGAACGTGGTAACTAAAGCCGATGGTACTTTTTTCTTTCAATTGGAACAAAAAAGCGATTTTACCGTTTTTGGCCAAAAAGAAGGATGGCTGACTACGGAGACCGCTGAAGAATCGACGAAAGGTATGGACAGGACGAGCGAGTTATATGTCCGGCTGAGCCTGGATATGCAACAGCCGGCAAGTGATGATGTCATTCGCCTGAATAAGATCTATTATGACTATGATAAGTGTACGATTAAGCCGGCTTCGGCTGCAGAACTGGATCGCTTAATCACCTTGCTCCGGGATTTTCCGGATATGAAGATCGAGTTGTCCTCCCATACGGATTCCCGCGGCTCTGACGCTTATAACCAGACGCTTTCCCAATGCCGGGCCGATGCCGCCGTCAGTTACTTACGGGGTAAGGGTATTGCTCCAAACCGGTTGGAGGCTAAAGGTTATGGCGAAACCCGTTTGGTTAATCCCTGTGCGAACGGCGTACCTTGTTCAGAAGAACAGCACCAGCAAAATCGCCGGACTGAGTTCCGGATTCTTTCCTGCCAAAGTTGTCCGAGAGTGGAACAATAAGGCATACCCATTACCAAAAAGCAAAAAAGGGAACGTGGCATCAGGCTGCGTTCCTCTTTTTTTGTCCAGGCATCAATTCATTAAAAGATTCATGTATTATCTAATTCTTAAGTCCTGTTGCCGCTGATTTACGGATTCCGATTTTAAGGTACTTTGTGTCCTTATTTCACTAATCTTAAAAAAAAGAAAACATGCAATCCGAATTATTAGTATCCGTAACATTTGTTGGGCTGGATATAGAAGTTGCCCACCCTCCTTTATTGACGATTGATGTGAGTGGCCAGGCTTACTCCGGTAATTACACAGCCATCGAACTGGTGCCTGTGGCCTATACCGAGGCTCCGGCAGATGGTATTTATGAGTTTGAATTGAAAGGCAAAGCTCCTGATGAAGAGCAGGAAGAAGATCTTACGGAAGTAGATACCGTGTACCGCTGGGAAAATTTCCCCGCTGCACTCAAAGGTGTAAAAGTGCTGGCGGCCGATAATAGCCTGGTTGAACTGGTGTACGATGATGAGCCGGAGGAAGTATCCGATAATACAGCGTATGATGATATTGAAGATGGTATTGAATCAGAAGTCCCTGAGTTAGAAGATTCTGAATTAGAAACTCCTGAGTTAGACGATTCTGAATTAGAAGCCCCTGAATTAGAAGGTATAGCATCAGAAGGTACAGATGAGGAAACTATAGATGATGAAACTATCGATGAGGTCATTACGGAACAGGAACAGGAACAGGAACAGGAACAGGAACAGGAACAGGAAGATATACCCACTGAGGGTAGTGAATTGGGCGCAGTTGAAGAGGAAGCTACTGAGGATAAAATTGAAGAGCAGGCATAGCCATCTGCCTGATTATTCCTGTACATCATTTTAAAAGCAAATGGAACTATGTTCTGTTTGCTTTTTTTAGGTTAATCTCTTTCCCTACCTTTGCAGCACTCATATTTTCTTTCTTTTTAATGAATATACTCTTATTAGGATCTGGCGGCAGAGAAAATGCCCTGGCCTGGAAACTGGCACAAAGTGCTGGTTGCGACCAGTTATACATTGCTCCCGGAAATGCGGGAACAGCACATTTTGGAACCAATATACCCTTATCTATACTTGATTTTGAATCCATTAAAGATTTTTGCCTGGATAAAGAGATTGGATTGGTATTCCCGGGCGGGGAAGATGCGTTGGTAGCAGGGATCTATGATTTCTTTAAAGCCGATGCGGCGCTGCATTCCATTATTGTTGCAGGACCTTCTAAGGATGGGGCGCAACTGGAAGGCAGTAAAGCCTTTTCCAAGCAGTTTATGCAAAGGCATGCTATCCCTACTGCTGCTTACCGGGAGTTCGACGAAAGCAATTTTGAAGAGGGGTTGACTTACCTGGATCAGCACAGTACGCCTATTGTGCTGAAAGCTGACGGTTTGGCCGCAGGTAAGGGAGTGGTGATTACGGAAGACAGGGAAGAGGCCAGGCGGGTATTTACGGCCATGATCAAAGAGGCTCAGTTCGGTGATGCGGGTAAAAAGGTTGTTGTAGAACAATTTCTTACCGGTATTGAGTTGTCCGTATTCGCCCTGAGTGATGGCACTCATTATGTACTCCTGCCTGAGGCGAAAGATTACAAGAGAATAGGGGAGGGAGACACCGGGTTGAATACCGGTGGCATGGGCGCCGTATCTCCCGTGCCTTTTGCGCAAGGCGATTTTATGGAACTGGTGCAAGA
>CAZFKK010000180.1:0-6221 GCA_964519735.1 uncultured Taibaiella sp. | reverse complement strand
TGTTCGTGGGGATGAGTTGGCGGCGCTCCTTACCAAATCTTATCCTTCCGTAAAGATCATAGCGGTGACCGGGTATAACACTACAGATTACGCCCGTCTGATGCTGGATTGCGGAGTGGCTGGATACCTGTTGAAAAATACAGACGAGCATAAACTCCGCTTAGCGATAGAAACTGTATACAAAGGCGGACAATTCATCGAACCGTACATTAAGGACAAGATGGTGAACGAGACTTACGGAAATGCTCCGTTGGAGCCCTCCAGGGTAAAACTTAGCTTAACCAGGCGAGAGAAAGATATGTTGAAAATGATCATGGACGAATTGACCAGTCAGCAAATGGCAGCAAAAATGGGCCTGAGCCTCCGCACCATAGAAAACCACCGGGTGAGCCTGATGCAAAAACTGGATGCTAAAAATATGGCTGGTATTGTGAAAAAGGCCTTCCAGTTGGGGTTGGTATGATATGGAATAAAAGCGTACCCCAGCTAGTCGTAGGGGGACGACCAGTTGGGGTACGATAACAGCAAATGTCAAATTACTCTGTCAGGAATTCGCCCTACTGTTTCACCACTTTTTCTACCTTGATTAACCTTTGGTGGTCATCATAAATATGCAGGAAATAAATACCCTGGCTTAAAGCGCCAAAGGATACTGTTTTTGTACGTTCCGGTTCAAGGATCATTTTACCGTCAATGCCGGATAAGGAGATAGTTACCGGAACAGGGAAGCTGTTGGGTTTGGGCGCTGATGGTTATATTCTGAAAAATGCGGGTAAAGAGCTGTTTACAGAAGGCATTATGCATGTAATGCAATATGACGATCCCTTTCTGCCGCAGCCTTAAAAGAAAATATCAGGCGAAAAAGCAGTCACGCTGACAAAAATATTTCACTCACGCCCCGGGAATTGGATATACTCCGGCTTATTGAAAAAGAGTTCACCAGCGTGGAGATCGGGGCCATCCTGCAGATCAATCACCGGACAGTGGACATTTACCGGCAAGGCATTATGCAGAAATTAGGCGCTAAGAACATGGTGGGTATGGTGAAGAAAGCCATTATGCTGGACTTGATTAAAGAATGATTGTTGCCACAGGACCAATCAGCATTCATGAAATCTACACAGAATTCCTCCGCAATGCCTGTTTCAGAAAGAGTTTTTATTGCAAAATCTGTTTGTGTAATAACGTTTTAATACATAAAACCAAAAAGCCAGACCGGAATGATATTTCCAAAACCTATTTCAATGTTGTCTTTCGCAACGTAAGCATTGGCTATATTTGCTATTTGCTTTTTGGTTTTGTTTTTTCCTCCGATTTCAAACGTATAGATTTTGTCAATCACAAAATCGGCTGTTTCCGAACGGTTTATTTCATGCAAGCCTTTGAATTGGTTTAAGAAAAACGTTTCACGAACATTACCGATATTGGTATTTTCTTTTGCCAAAGCGTGCATCAGGTTGCTATTGTTCAGATACAGTTTTTCAGGTTTCGTCATTACACCAATGCCTGAAGTGTCTTTGTACAACTCATTGACTAATCCGGCACGTTCCAGAATTTTTATACTTTGCACCAACATATTGCGGGAAACGCCTACTTTTTCGCTCAACTTCGTAATATTGGGCGTAAACGGAGCACTCGAAGCCACACTGATGAGCAATTTTTTCAGCTTTACCAGGGTGTCATAATTCAAATCTTCCACTGCATTTATATCTATTTCAATGATGAGGTTAATCGTGTTCTGCAGTTTCTGAATATAAAGATTTTCATTTTCTTTGTAGTACGGATACACTCCGATTTTTAGATATTTTTCAAATAACGGCAAGGGTTTTATTTCATTCAAAAGTTCTGTTGCGATGGTATTATGGTTTTCCAGAATTTCAGAAAATGAATAAGCCGGAAATATAATTTTGGTTTCAAAAGCGATAAATTCTCTGAAAGACAATTCTTTCAGAGAATAAGTAACAGCTCTTCGGCTCAAATCCGATTCAGATTTATAGATTTCGAGCATCGAAGATGAAGTGAAAACAACATTGAGCTCGGGAAAATTGTCGTAAATCAATTTTATCTCTCTTGACCAATCGGGATATTTATGAACTTCATCGAGCAGTAAATGCGTTCCTCCGAATTGGGCAAATTGTTTCGCTAAATTATACAGTTTGTTATCAAAAAAATAAATATGATCTAAACTTACATAAAGCGTAGATTGAAGCGGCAAATACAATTTTGCAATCTGCAAAAGCAAGGTGGTTTTCCCCGCTCCTCTTGCTCCTTTAACCGCAATCAGGCGGTTGTTCAAATCTATTTGACGAACAAGATAACGCTGTAAATCCAAAGATATACGTGCTATTTTTGCTTGAAATTCTAACAGTAAGCTCTCCATAATTGCTCTTTGTGAAAAGCAAATTTACATTATTTTGTTAAATATAAAAAGCAATTATTTGGAATTTTTGCTTTTTATATAAAGCAATTTGAATGGATATTACTCAAAGAGAAAAGATTAAAAGTATCGGGGCCAGGATTGAAATCAGCAGGGTAGTTGAAAAGTTAACCCGGAGACTTCAAATACATCATTCATCCTGTTTCAACCGGAGCCCAAACCGGGAATGAAGAACATTTCCTCTTTTTTTGTTTATCCTCACAAATGCTTTTTACCTTTGCCCGGACAGCAACAGGATAAATCATTTAGTATTGCTGTGGAAGTCAATAAATTATAGTCCCCGGTAATGAAATGACAAATAAAGCAAAAGCAATAAAGACGGTTTACTTTAGTATAGTGGGGAACACGGCCTTAGCGCTTATTAAGGGATTGGCTGGTTTTTTCGGTAATTCCTATGCCTTGATTGCCGATGCGATCGAATCCACCGCGGATATTTTTTCCTCTGCCCTGGTGCTGTTCGGCATTAAATATTCGAGTAAGCCTGCTGATGAAAACCATCCCTACGGGCACGGGCGCGCGGAACCTTTGATCACCTTCCTGGTTGTTGGGTTTTTAATCACCTCTGCTACGATTATCGCTTATGAAAGTATTCAGAATATCCTGACCCCGCACGGGTTACCCAAACCCTGGACGCTGCTTGTGCTGGGCGCTATCATTATCTGGAAAGAGGTCTCTTACCGTATCGTCATCAAAAAGAGTAGAGAAACCAATAGCTCGTCATTAAAGGCGGATGCCTGGCACCATAGAAGTGATGCCATTACCTCGATCGCTGCATTTATCGGGATTTCTATGGCCTTGATTTTAGGAAAGGGCTATGAGTCGGCAGATGATTGGGCGGCTTTATTTGCATCGGGGTTTATCTTATACAATTGTTACCTGATCTTCAGGCCGGCTCTTGGCGAAATCATGGACGAGCATTTATATGATGGCCTGGTGGAGCAGATCAGGCTGGAATCCATGAAAGTAGAGGGCATCAGGGGAACGGAAAAATGCCTGATCCGTAAAGCCGGTATGCAATACCATGTGGACCTGCACGCTAAAGTGGATGCGGACATTACGGTAAAGGAGGGGCATGCCCTGGCCCACCGGCTGAAGGATGCTTTACGTCAGGAAATGCCGCAATTAGGAAATGTCCTGATCCATATTGAACCTTTTCAATGATGTCAATAAACTTATACCGTCCCCGTTTCAGACGTTATTTTTCCGCTTTAAGCAGGTTTGAATCCCATCTTGTAATAAATCAGTGAATGGAGCCTCAGTAAAATGCATAACTTTATAGCATACTATTATAAGGACGCTTCCTTATAGCCCGGAACCTACTGATTAAATGAATAAGAGCGATAAGGATAAAGATAAGGTGCTTGAGGTACGCGTTGATTGGGAATAAGCCCGGAAGAAATTCCGGGCTTTTCTTATCTTTATCGGCAAACGGAGCACCCTTTTTCGAAATGACCTTTAAAACTGTATTGTTCTGCCTCCTGGTAAGTTTCCCCCTTTATGGTGCAGGGGGAAATGAATCCTTATTCCGGGTGCAGACGGGAAGTATTACTTTTTCCTCAGAAGCACCGATGGAATTGATCAGGGCCTCCTCTGATCAGTTATTGGGTATATTGGATATTAGTAAGGGGCAGTTTGCATTTAAGGTATCCATTGCCTCTTTTGCCGGCTTCAATAATCCTTTGCAGCAAGAACACTTTAATGAAAACTACCTGGAATCTGATACTTACCCTGTGGCTACTTATAGCGGGAAAATAATAGAGTACGTGGATTATACTAAAAAAGGGGTGCATAAAGTCCGGACCAAGGGTAAATTGAGCATTCATGGTGTTGCACAGGAGCGCATTATCCGGTCAACAATTGTTGTGGCACCGGGAAAGATAGAAATTAAGTCGGCATTTACGGTTTTGCTCCCGGATCATAATATTAAAATTCCCCGGATTGTCAATAATAATCTGTCCAAAGAAATACAGGTGACCGTTTCGGCAGTGTTGCTGCCTGAATAGAAGAAGCCGGTCCAACAGACCCAATTGATATGCGCACGCTCTTGTTCCTTATCCTCTTGCTGATCGCCGGTGCCCGTTTTACATCCGGGCAAGTACCTGTGATCCGGGATTTCTCCCTTAATGAACAGAACCTGCCGGTAAAGGTAAATGCCTTATTGCAGGATAGCGTCGGTTATATATGGCTGGGAACAGATAAGGGGCTTTTCCGCTTTAATGGCAACAAATTTGTCAGGATCCGCGACAGCATGGAGCATCAGGTAACCGCCCTGGCATTGATCTCAGGGAGATTATGGGTGGGGTTTAAAAGCGGGCATACAGGCATAGTAGACCGCTATTTCAAAAATTCATTGCAATATAAGGCACAACAATACCCTTCTGCTGTATGGAGTATAGCCGGAAACGCAACGGGAGATACGATCGCTATGGCGACAGAGGACGGTATTTTTATCGTTGCTCCGGGGGACAGAACGATGGTATTGGACCGGGCTTCGGGTTTATCAGATAATTTTGTATATACCTTAGACCGGTTACCGGGGAACCGTTTTGTTGCCGGTACGGATAATGGGATCAATGATGTGGCATGGCAGGGAGGAAAACCCGTTGTATCGGTAGCGACGACAAATGAGGGGCTCCGGGATAATATAGTCCGGGTGCTGCGCCCGGTGCCGGGTAAAAATTGTTATTGGGTCGGGATGCAGCAGGGAGGGATCGCTCTTTACGATGCGGCAGCCCGGAAGGTACTTGATTTTCCGGGAATGCCGGAATGGTCCTATGGCCAGGTGAATGATATCCTGGCAATTGCCGGACACCGGGCCTGGATTGCTACTAATGAGGGCTACCTGCTGGAAGCCTGGTTAGACAAAGATAGCCTTGTGGACCTCAGGGCTCATCATTTTCCCGGAAAGAAATTCCGGAAATTGCTTGGTGACTATTCCGGCAATATCTGGTGTGCAACGCAAAACGGGATCAGTATGTTTACCCCGGAATACCTGAACAGGATCCCGCTTTCGGGTGCCTATGCCTTGCAAAAGATGACCGCCATCACCTGCGACCGGAAGGGGGATATCTGGCTGGCCCAGAACGAGGATTTGTACCGGGTAACGCTTACAGGACAAGAAGGTAAATTACAGCCTGTACTCCGCATGCAGGCGCCTGTTTCCTGCTTATACAGCGACCGGGCAGGCCGCTTATGGATCGGGACCATGGGGAAGGGGTTGGGATACCGCAACAGGGAAGGTATTTATGTGCCTTGTCTGGAAATGAATGTCTCCCAAAATGGAAATATATTAAGCATTACCGGAACGAATGACCGTCTTTGGGTGGCAGCGTTAACGGGTGTAGAGGAATGGTCCTATCCCCGGGGACCTGAGGGTACTCTGCAATTGAGGCGTCGTCATAGTAAGCAATCCGGGATTGGCAGTGATTATGTGTATGCTTTATTTGCTGATCGTAAGGAGCGGATCTGGATGGCTACGGATGGTGCCGGAGTGTGCATGCTGGCAGATGGCCGGTATCATCACTGGCGAAATGCAGACAGCTTTCAGGCTAAGGTGGCTTACAGCATTACAGAGGATAGCAGGGGGGGGATCTGGGTCGGCGCCTACTATAAGGGATTGTACCATTTTAATAACCGGCTCTGGAAAGAGCGGAAACATAAGGAGGAATCGGATGCCAATATTGCCGCGGTAGGCGCTAATGCCACCGGGCAGGTACTTGTGGTTTATGAACGCTGCATTGACGAATGGTATCCCGGAAGTCAACAGTTTCGCCATTACAACTAC
>CAZFKK010000179.1:5369-6227 GCA_964519735.1 uncultured Taibaiella sp. | reverse complement strand
CCGGGCGCTGAATGCTTATTGGGTTTATGAGAAAGGACTGGCTGATAAAGTGGTGGAATTTGTCAAAAAAGAGGACAAAACCTATGTGCAGATCAATAACTATGAAAAACTGCGGGTATTGTTTGGCGATTTGTTGCGGGAGATTCAGCGGATTAAATCTGAGGGCGATTTCGCGGCTGGCAAGAACCTTGTAGAAACTTATGGCGTTAAGGTAAATCAGGAGTTGCACCGGGAAATTCTGGCCCGTTATCAAAAACTGAACCTGAAAGCCTACAAGGGTTTTGTGCAACCTCGTTTAGTGGCCGTCATGGAGGGTGATAAGGTGAAAGAGGTGAATTTGGAATACCCCACCTCTTTCTACGATCAGATGATGGAGTATGCTAAAAATTATGCTTTACTTCCGGTAAAAAACTAGGAAATCGCCTTAGTTTTCAGGAGGAACTGTTAAACGGCAGCCCATCGGCGATTAATGGAAAATGATTACTATATACTTAAGCCTGAGCGCCTTGTGCTCAGGCTTTTGCTATGATGCAGCAGGGAGCAGGATGGTCATTATTTATTGTCATAAGTTTGTAATTTCCTGTAAGTTGACCTACTTTTGCATGTTGGTACAATTAATAAATTAATAAAGTACCGTGAAATTTTTGAATATGATATTACTTTCTGCAGCGGATGCCGTCGGGGCAGGTACATTTTTCCCTGTGGCCATCCAGTTGATCATTGCTATTGGTTTTGTAGCATTGATAATGATTGCCTCCCAATTGCTCGGCCCTAAGCGTCGTACTCATGATAAATTGGCTAACTTTGAAAGTGGTATCCCGGCTATTGGAAATGCACGGCAGCCTATGGCGGTTAAGT
>CAZFKK010000179.1:0-5359 GCA_964519735.1 uncultured Taibaiella sp. | reverse complement strand
CATCCTTTTTGTATTATTTGATGTGGAAGTGATCTTTTTCTACCCTTACGCTGTTAATTTCAAAGCGCTGGGTACGGAAGGATTCCTGGCTGTATTGATGTTTGTGGCCTTCTTCTTTTGTGGATTTTTCTACATTATCAAAAAAGGGGCCTTAAAGTGGGAAGATTAAATGATTAAAAGGGTTACTAAAATCCAATATTCAAAATTATGGTCATGCGTCCGGTTCAATATAACGAAAATACGAAGGTCAAACTTGCAGATATCCCGGAAGGATATAGCGGTGAGGGATTTATGGCTACAAAGTTTGATCAGGTGATTGGCATGGCAAGGGCGAATTCTTTATGGCCCCTACCTTTTGCCACTTCATGTTGTGGTATAGAATTTATGGCCACCATGGGCGCTAACTATGACCTGGCCCGGTTTGGCTCGGAACGTATGGGTTTTACGCCCCGCCAATGCGACATGTTGCTGGTTGCAGGAACTATTGCCAAAAAAATGGCGCCTATTTTGCGCCAGGTTTACCTGCAGATGGCAGAGCCCCGTTGGGTCATTGCGATTGGGGCCTGTGCCAGTAGCGGCGGAATTTTTGACTCTTATCCCGTGTTGCAAGGCATTGACCAGGTGATCCCGGTAGATGTATATGTGCCAGGTTGCCCTCCCAGGCCGGAAGGTATCCTGGATGGGGTATTGAAGCTTCAGGAGATCGTAAAGCACGAAAGCCTGCGCAGGCGCCATAGCGACCAGTATAAAGGATTACTGACGGAATATGGAATTCAATGATGGAAAATTCCCGATCGACTGCCTAATTTTCATTTTGAACAGATCATGACTAACGAACAAATAAAACAATATCTTATCGCAAAATTCCCGGAATTGAATGAATGGGAGGAGCAGTATGCACTGCTTTGTTTTCGGGTACCGGCGGATAAAAATGCGGAAGTGATTCGTTTTCTTTATGAGGACCCATCCTGCTCGTTTCAGTTCCTGACCGATATCACAGCGGTACATTACCCGGAAAGAAAGGGCGGAGAGCTATGTGTAGTCTATCACTTACATAACCTGGTAGCCAATATGCGTCTCAGGGTGAAAGTGTATGTACCCATTGAAAAACCGGATACCTATAGCATAACACCGGTATTTTCGGGAGCTAACTGGATGGAAAGGGAAACATTCGATTTCTACGGTGTTAATTTTATCGGCCACCCGGACCTTACCCGTATTCTGAATGTTGATGATATGGATTATTTCCCGATGCGAAAGGAATACCCGATGGAAGATCCGACACGGATGGATAAAGATGATGCGATGTTTGGAAGGGGATAAAGATAATTGTACTGTGCTTGCTGCGGCAGCACTTTTTTATATTTAAAGAGCCAGCAAAAATACTGAATCTACCAATTTTATTAAAATGGTTGACCATCATATAAAACTTGCCGAAGAGTCGCTGGAGAAAGAGACGACGACCATTAACCTGGGACCTACCCATCCGGCTACGCATGGGGTGTTTCAGAATATAATGCAGATAGACGGAGAGCGGGTGTTGAATACAGTACCTACTATCGGCTATATCCACCGTGCCTTTGAAAAAATAGCAGAACGGCGGCCCTATTACCAGATTACCCCCTTAACGGACCGGCTGAATTACTGCTCGGCCCCCATTAATAATATCGGGTGGCATCTGACGATCGAAAAACTCGTGGGGATGGAGATCCCTAAGCGGGTGCAATACCTCCGGGTGATCATTATGGAATTGGCGCGCATAGCAGACCACCTGGTCTGCAATTCTGTAATTGGGGTGGATACCGGGGCTTTGACTCCTTTTACCTATGTATTTCAATGGCGGGAGAAGATCTATGAGATCTATGAAGAGATCTGTGGCTCCCGCCTGACCACCAATATGGGGCGTATAGGAGGTTTTGAACGTAATTTTACAGAAGCAGCCTGGCAGAAGATCAGTGACTTCGTAGCTGAATTTCCTAAAATGCTGGAGGAATTTGAAAACCTGCTGAACCGCAACCGTATCTTTATGGACCGCTGCATTGGTGCCGGCCCCATAAGCGCCGAAAGGGCTTTGAATTATAGCTTTACCGGACCTAACCTGAGGGCCAGCGGTGTGGATTATGATGTGCGGGTGGCCCAGCCTTATAGTGCCTACGAGGAATTTGATTTTGGCATTCCTGTCGGGACGACGGGGGATGTATATGACCGGTTCCTGGTGCGCAACCTGGAAATGTGGGAGAGTCTGAAGATCATACGCCAAGCTTTGGATAAAGTAAAGGACCTGGATCCGGCCATATTTCATGCGGAAGCGCCTGATTTTTACCTGCCGGAAAAGGCTGATGTTTATACAAAAATGGAAGCCCTGATTTATCATTTCAAGATCATTATGGGAGAGACGGATCTGCCTGCAGGGGAAGTGTACCATGCGGTGGAAGGTGCCAATGGAGAACTGGGGTATTACCTGATCAGTGATGGTGGCCGCAGCCCTTACCGCCTGCATTTCCGCCGTCCTTGCTTTATTTATTACCAGGCATTCCCCGAAATTGTTGCCGGCGGTTTGTTGAGCGATGCTATCGTCACGCTAAGTTCTCTGAATGTAATTGCAGGAGAGCTGGACGCTTAATTTTGATCAAATCAGCGAATTAAAAAAATGAAGTTTTCAGAAAATAATTTAAAGAAAGCAGCCGAGATTATTGCCCGTTATCCGGAAGGAAAACAAAAAAGTGCCCTGATCCCTTTATTGCATCTGGCACAGGAAGAGTTTGGAGGCTGGCTGGATGTGCCTGCGATGGATTGTGTGGCGGAGCTTCTGCAAATAAAGCCTATTGAAGTGTATGAAGTAGCTACTTTCTATACAATGTTTAATATGAAACCGGTAGGTAAATATGTGTTGGAAGTATGCCGTACAGGCCCCTGTATGCTTTGCGGCAGTGACGAGATCATTGACCATATCAAAAACAGGCTGGGTATTGCGGAAGGAGAAACGACCGCTGACGGATTGTTTACCCTGAAGCCGGCTGAATGTCTCGGTGCCTGCGGCTATGCCCCGATGATGCAATTGGGCAAGTTCTACAAAGAGCATCTGACTATAGAGAAAGTAGACCGGATCATAGAGGAATTGAAGAACGCAGGGGGGAATTAATAAAATAAACCGGAGCAGGCTTTATTCGAAGAAGGGCCGGTACCCGTTGTGAATTGACATTTAATTTTTGAAGGTATCATGAAATTATTATTAGAGCACGCACATATAGAAGGCATCCGGTATTATGATACCTGGGTAAAACAAGGTGGGTACCGGAATGTGGAGAAAGCGCTTAAAATGGCGCCTGATGAGATTGTGGAGGAAGTGAAAAAAAGCGGCTTGCGTGGTCGCGGCGGGGCAGGTTTTCCAACCGGGATGAAATGGAGCTTCCTGGCTAAGCCTGAAGGGGTGCCCCGTCACCTGGTCTGTAATGCTGATGAGTCGGAGCCGGGTACTTTTAAAGACCGGTACCTGATGGAATTTCTGCCCCATCTCTTTATAGAAGGAATGATCATTTCCAGTTATGCCTTAGGCTCTAATGCTTCCTATATTTATATCCGTGGGGAATACTCCTGGATCCCGGATATCCTGGAAGAAGCTATTGCAGAAGCAAAGAACCACGGCTGGCTTGGGAAGAATATTAAAGGGACTGGTTTTGATTGTGAAATATATGTACAACGTGGTGGCGGCGCCTACATCTGTGGTGAAGAGACGGCGCTGATTGAATCCCTGGAAGGAAAACGGGGCAATCCGCGGATCAAACCGCCATTTCCTGCTGTTCAGGGGCTATGGATGCGCCCGACGGTAGTGAATAATGTAGAAACCATTGCTGCGATAGGACCGATCATTCAAATGGGCGGCGATGAATATGCCAAATTAGGGGTGGGTAGAAGCACCGGCACCAAGTTGATGTCTGCCTGCGGTAACCTCAACAAGCCGGGGGTTTATGAAATTGCCTTTGACCTCTCCGTAGAAGAATTTATATTTAGCGATGAATATTGTGGGGGTATTCCCAAAGGGAAGCGTTTGAAAGCCTGTATCCCGGGTGGATCTTCAGTGCCTATTCTCCCGGCTAATTTATTACTGAAGACCGCTAAGGGGGAAACGAGGTATATGAATTATGAAAGCCTCTCAGAGGGTGGCTTTCAGACCGGGAGCATGTTAGGTTCCGGCGGCTTTATCGTTTTGGATGAAGATCAGTGTGTGGTAAGACATACGATGACCCTTGCCCGTTTTTATAACCATGAAAGTTGCGGGCAATGCAGTCCCTGCCGGGAAGGTACGGGATGGATGTATAAAATCCTGAAAAGCCTGGAAACCGGGAAGGGCAAAATGGAAGATATAGACCTGTTATGGGATATCCAGCGTAGAATAGAAGGTAATACGATCTGTCCGTTGGGTGATGCTGCAGCCTGGCCTGTAGCTGCGGCTATCCGGCATTTCAGAGATGAATTCGAATGGCATGTGACCCACGCGGAAGAAGCGCAGCTCCGTAACTATGGATTGGCACATTATGCTGATCCTTTGGAAATGGTGGGATAGGAAATTACAACGTGGGTGCGTTGTATAAATAATATTTTGACAATCAGCGTCGTTGCGTTTCTGTTGCGCACGTTGCGAGAAATAAAGCATTATGTCAGATAATATTAAAGTAACGATAGATAACATCACGATAGAAGTGCCTGCAGGTACCTCCATCCTGGAGGCTGCCCGTCAGATTGGTGGCGCGGTAGCACCACCGACGATGTGTTATTACAGTAAATTGAAAGGCAGTGGTGGCAAATGCCGGACCTGTCTCGTAGAGGTGAGTAAAGGTTCCGAAAAAGATCCGCGGCCGATGCCTAAGTTGGTGGCCAGTTGTCGTACAGGGGTAATGGATGGCATGGAGGTGAAGAGTATGACTTCCGAAAAGGTCATTGATGCCCGGAATGGGGTTACGGAGTTTCTTTTGCTGAACCATCCCCTGGATTGCCCGGTTTGTGATCAGGCAGGTGAGTGCGATTTGCAGGATTTAAGCTATGCACATGGAAAAGCGGGCACCCGCACGGAATTTGAGCGGCGCACCTTTGAGCCTGAAGATATCGGGCCTTATATTCAACTGCACATGAACCGTTGTATCATGTGTTTCCGTTGTGTATATGCTGCGGAGCAGTTGACTGAAGAGCGGGAGCATGGTATCCTGGACCGTGGCGATCATGCCCGGATCAGTACTTGTATCAGCAAGGCGCTGGAGCATGATTTTATTGGGAATGTCATTGATGTTTGTCCTGTGGGGGCGCTGACGGATAAAACCTTCCGCTTCAAAAACAGGGTGTGGTTTACCAAGCCCATGGATGC
>CAZFKK010000178.1:0-6232 GCA_964519735.1 uncultured Taibaiella sp. | reverse complement strand
CAGGCGGAAAGATATACGGCCTGAACCATATTATCACAAAGGCCATGAGCCATTTTGGCCAGGGTATTGGCGCTGCAGGGGGCTACCAGCAGTACATCCGCCCAGCGTCCCAGGGCAACATGGTTATTCCATTGTGCGCCCTGGCGTACAGAAGCATAGACCTCCTTTTGGGATACGGTGGACAAAGCCAGGGGGGAGACAAAATCTGCAGCAGCTTCTGTCATAATTACCTGTACACTGGCACCAGCCTTCACTAATAAACGTACCAATTGCGGCGTTTTGTACGCCGCAATGCTACCGGTAATGGCTAGAATAACTTTTTTGCCTTCAAGACTCATGATTTATATATTTGATAAATCATCTTTCTTTCTGTAATATATTTTGTCATTCATAAACTCGTTCAACGCTTGCAGGGCCGGATTAGCCATGCGCTCGTAGAAACGGGAGATTTCAATCTGTTCTTTGTTTTCATGTATTTCTTCCAAAGTATCACTATGGCTGGCAAAATCATCCAGCTTACGATGCAGTTCCTCTCTCATCGTGATATTGATCTGGGTCGCACGCTTAGAAGCGACCACAATGCTTTCATAAAGGTTGCCCGTTTTATTTTTCATCGCGGCCACATCACGGGTCTCAATCAGCGGGTTCAATGAAGATACCAGTTTCTTATTTGTGCTCATTTCTTAATTGTTTTATTTTGTTATTTGCTGAAGCATAGAATTTCTCCGCTTCTTTAATATAAATAGATGTCGGTGCAAGGTCAATTAATTCTGTATAGGCATTCACCACTTCCGCATAACGCTCTTCCTGCTTTTCTTTAATGCTTAGCGCAGCATATCTATAAAAGGATTTAAGCGCCATTAACTGATAGTAATCTCCTCTTCTGGAATCAGGATAATTCTGTATCAATGACTTATAGGCTACAGAAGCAGCCTTAAACTGGCTGATCTTATAATAAAGGTCGGCTCCGTTGGCATCCTTGGTCTCGATCTTGTTTCTGCAGATATCAATGTAATTGTTGGCTTCAGTCAGGTATTTGGATTCCGGATGGGTATTAATATAGGCTTGCAGGGCATCCATAGCCTTATAAGTACTCGTCTGATCCAGGCTCACCTTAGGGGATAATTTGTACAGACAGGTAGCATACATGAATTCACACTCATCAGCACTGGCACTACGTGGAAAGTTTTCCGTAAAGTTCTTAAACTGGTAAGATGCACTCAGATAATCCTCCATATAATAGAAGGTATAGCAATAACGATAGTAAAGCGCCTCGTAATTCTTGGTTCCCCTGAAAGAAGGCATCAATCCTTCATATACCTCATTCGCCTTCCACCACTTTTTCTCATCATAATATTTATTACCTGCCTCAAGTTTATAAGCTACATCCTTGCTCTTCAGTACCTTTTCATGAGTACTGGCGCAAGCGCTCAACAATAAAAGCAAAACCAGGTAAAGGGAAGTTATACGCATAAAAAGTGTGCAAAAATAAGCATTAATTTTTAAATAAGGTGATTTTTATTAATCCAGGCCGGCTTAATCCGGTCACCTGCTACCGGAGGCAGCCGGACATTGACCGGCCTTTTCTCCGAAATTAACGGTCCATGCAGGACAAAAGTATGTTCCTGTAAATATATAATTATGCTCAATAACCGGACAATAGCCCTATCCTCAGTATTCTAATAAGTAACTAAGATCCTTGAATACCTGAGTGCTACATGAAATTTTGTGTCCTGTAGCCAGGCCCCGACATCATTAAATACCTGAATATTCAATTCTTGTGCTAAATTTGCCTCATCAAAACCAGATCAGCTGTTGTTTCTCAAGATTTTCTTTCCGTATTTATTATCTTTTTCCCTATTTCTCCTTTCTGTCCCGACAGTAAGGGCGCAGGTACTGAATCAAAATCCTGATCCTACAGCACAACAAAATAACCTTTTCCAGGACGGCCAGGATTCTACTATTATCCAATTTGATGCAGACTGGAAAGATGAAGCTGCCAAAATCTATTATCATACCCTTCATTCGGCTTTGGCCCGTTATCCGGACACCTCCATAAGCAGGATACATCGTTATCAGCCACAGCAACCCTGGTGGGGCAAGGATCTGGGCAATTACGGCACAGCAGTGCGTAATACTTATTTCACACCCGATGTTACACCCGGTCTGAAACTGGGGTATTCCATATATAATATGTATCGCCTGAGCCTGGATAGCCTTCCTTTTTACAATACCACCCGGCCTTATTCCAGCTTTTCTGCCTTAATAGGAAGCAAAAGCCAGCAAAATGTGGATCTGTTACATACACAGAATATTCATTCCCGCTGGAATTTTGCTGCGCGCATTCGCTATAATGCTGCTCCCGGCTTTTATGCCATGCAAAAAGCAACTAATCTATCTTCCAGCCTGGGCAGTAATTACCAAAGTAAAAACCAACGTTACTACCTGGCAACGGCATTTGTGTATAACCGTTTTGTGCAACAGGAAAATGGCGGCCTGGTATCGGTTGCCGCTTTGGACAGTAGCCGATACAGCAACCGGATGTTAATACCGGTCCGGCTGCCCGCTACCACTTATGGCGGATTGGTTGCAGCAGTAAGCAACACCCTTCGGGACTGGGATCTCTACCTGCAACAGAATTATGCCTGGGGACGGTCAGACACCCTATATAATGAGGACAGCACTTCGGCCACTTATTCTTTTACTCCGAGATTCCGGTTGAAGCATCAGTTACAACTGCATTCCGAAAAGCACATTTATAGAGATAAAGCCCCTGATTCTTTAAGGTACGATTTCATCCAACCTATTTCTGTATTTACCAGGGATTCTGTTTATGGCGTACAAGATTGGTTTTATGTTGATAATAAAGTTAGCCTCAACGGATTTATAGGAAATAGGAAATCTCTTTTACTATTAGAAGCCGGCCTGGGTAATCGTGTAGACCGATTTGCTTCGCTGGTGCCGGGTCTACAGATGCAAAAAGAGGCTTCGGTGAGCAACTATCTCTTTGCCTTACTTCAGAAGGAGGCCTTTAACGCCGGCCAATGGTATTACCAGGCCCACAGCTCTTTTTTCTTTTCTGGCCCTGCTGCAGGGAATTTTGACCTGAATGTGAGCATAGGCAAAGATCTTTCCCGGTGGGGAAGCTTACAGGCGGGTATCGGTCAAAGCCTCAGTCAGGCGCCTTATTCCTGGCAATCCTTTAGTACTAATAAATATATACGAAGTTATGATTTTGATAAAATGAGTGTCACCCAACTATGGGCTCGGCTCAATTTAAACAAAATAAAACTTCAACTAGAAGCAAAAAATTATCTGATAACGAACTATCTGTACTTTAATGAATCTATGAATCCCAGCCAATATGTACCTGCATTTTCACTCCTACAGCTTTATGCCCGTAAGGAATTCAGGTGGCGGATCTTTGCCTTGGACAATGAAGCGGCCTGGCAGCAAACTACAGGGAATGCACCGGTACATGTTCCGAGCCTGCTGTTGAGGCATCAATTGAGGGTAGAAACCTTCTTGTTCAAGAAGGCGCTACTGGTGGCCTCAGGATTAGAGGTAAGATATAGTACAAGGTATTATTCAGATGCTTATACACCTTACTTCAACCAATTTTATTACCAAACTACCACCCGGGTCCCTGGTGCGCCCGAATGCTCCGCATTCTTTAATTTTAAGGTACGTAGCTTCAGGGCTTTTGTATTAGTGGAGCAATTGCAACAGTTAGTGAGCCGTAATGTCATTAACGCTCCTCATTATCCGGCAGAGAATGCTATGTTTAAATTCGGATTTAATTGGACTTTAATAAATTAGTAATAATCAAGTTATTAAACAATAAATCAACCTACTTATGAACACGGAACCCTATTCAGATCCTGAGGAAGAATTTGATGAAGAAGACGTAGAATCCCTTGGGGAGGAGCTGGAAGAAGGTCCTGTGGAACGGCTGAGAATTCAACTCACCGCAAACCAGACACCCATCCGGATCGACAAATACCTGATGAACCGTATTGAGGGAGCCACCCGCAATAAAATTCAACAAGCTATTGAAGAAGGCCTGGTATTGGTCAATGGTCAAAAGATAAAAGCCAACCATAAAATAAAACCCCTGGAAGAAATCGTGGTCTTTGACAGCCGCAAAACTATTCCCACCGATATCATCCCGGAAAATATACCTCTTAATATAGTATATGAGGATGATGACCTCATGGTGATCAATAAACCCCCAGGCATGGTCGTTCACCCGGGCAGCGGTAATTATACCGGTACCCTGGTCAATGGCATTGCCTGGTACCTGAATCCGGAAGAGGATAAATCCCGTATTATTGATCTGCCCCGCCTGGGGTTGGTACACCGGATCGACAAAGATACCAGTGGCCTGCTCCTGGTGGGTAAAAGTGAAATTGCCATGCAAAAGCTGTCCCGGCAATTCAAGGAACATACCGTTCACCGTCGTTATATCGGCCTCGCCTGGGGCAATTTTGAAGACGATGAAAGCGAAGGAACCATTGAGGCTCATGTGGGTCGTAACCTGCGCTACCGCAAAAAAATGGATGCCTTTCCCGATGGCGATCATGGCAAACCGGCAATTACCCATTTCAAAGTCCTGGAAAGGTTCCATTATGTGACTTTACTCGAGTTTCGCCTGGAAACCGGCCGTACCCATCAGATCCGCGTACATACCCGCCTGATCGGGCACCCCCTGTTCAATGATGAGACTTATGGCGGCAACCGTATTGTTAAAGGTACGGTACATGCCAAGTACAAACAATTCATAGAAAATAATTTCAAACTGTTGCCCCGCCAGGCCCTGCACGCCAAAGAACTGGGCTTTGTGCATCCGGTTACCGGGGAAAATATGTTTTTCAGTTCAGAAATACCCGAAGACATGCAGACGGTATTGGACCGGTGGCGCCGGTATATAGGTGGTCATCAACCTGAGTAAAAGGCCGGACACCCTTAAAATAAATATATTTCAGGATTTGGGCACAAGCAGGCAAAGGCTGTATCTTTGACCCCGAATTATACAATCATATTAACCTCATGAACGCTATTCGCACGAATTGGACCAAGGAAGAAATCAGTGAGATCTATCACAGACCGCTTTTACAATTAGTATTGGAAGCAGCAGACGTGCATCGCCAGTACCATCAATTTGGTGAAGTGCAGGTAAGTAGTTTACTCTCTATCAAAACCGGTGGTTGCGCTGAGGACTGTGCTTATTGCCCTCAGGCAGCAAGATACCATACTGACGTTAAAGTCCAGGCATTGATGAAGGTGGAGCAAGTCATAGAAAAGGCCAGGGAAGCTAAAGAAGGTGGGGCCTCCCGCTTTTGTATGGGGGCTGCATGGCGCGAAGTACGGGATAACCGCGACTTTGACCGCGTACTCGATATGGTTAAAGAAGTGAACAAACTGGACATGGAAGTGTGTTGCACGTTAGGCATGCTTACCGAAAGCCAGGCCGCTAAACTGGCAGATGCCGGCCTATATGCCTACAATCATAATATAGATACTTCTGAAGAATACTATAATAACATCATCCAAACCCGGACATTTGATAACCGGTTGGATACGCTGTCCCATGTACGCAAAGCCGGCATTACCGTATGTAGCGGTGGTATTATCGGCATGGGAGAAACGGATGAGGACCGTATAGGGATGCTGCACACCCTGGCTACCCTGCCTAAACATCCGGAATCCGTACCGATCAATGCCCTTGTTCCGGTACAAGGTACTCCTTTGGCAGATACACCACGGATTCCTTTTTATGACCTGGTGCGCATGATTGCTACAGTACGTATCATCATGCCTATGGCTGCAGCCCGCTTGTCAGCAGGCCGCCTGGAATTGTCGCTGGCAGAACAGGCCATGTGCTTCCTGGCCGGTGCTAACTCTATCTTTGCCGGAGATAAACTATTGACCACACCCAATCCTGAATACAATAGTGACCTGGAGATGTTCTCCCTGCTCGGCTTAAAACCCAAAGCACCTTTTGCAGATAAACCAGAAATGAAACCCCTTAACCATCATGTACCGGCAGATGCCTGATACCCCGCATTCCCTGTACATGCGGCAGAAACTGGAAGAGCGGGAGTTACAGGGAAATAAGAGGATGTTGTCGCTTCCGGAAACAGGAACCGATTTCTTCTCTAATGATTATTTGGGGATCGCTGCCTTATCCTTACCCGTTGATCCCGGGGATAAGCATCGCGGGCACGTTTAC
>CAZFKK010000177.1:249-6249 GCA_964519735.1 uncultured Taibaiella sp. | reverse complement strand
GTTTTTCATAGCATAGATATGGTCGGCATCAATAATCTGGGCAATGCTGTGTGATATGATAATGACCGTTCTGTTTTTCTTAATGGCATCCAGGCTATTTTTAATTTGTTCTGTAGCAATAGCATCGAGACTTGCGGTAGGTTCATCCAAAAAAATGATGGGTGGATTTTTCAGGAACATACGGGCTATGGCAATACGTTGCTGCTGCCCGCCGGAAAGAAGCAAGGCTTTCGACTGGTATTGTTGCGGCAATGCCATGACCTGGTCATGGATATAAGCTTGCTGAGCCGCCTTAATGATCTCCTCCGGGCTGGCGGCTACATTCCCGTAACGGATGTTTTCTTCTATGCTGCCATTAAATATGTGGTTCTTTTGCAGCACCAGTCCTATTTGATTACGCAGATAATGAGTGTCGTACTCCCGCAGGTCGATACCATCCAGCAGGATGCTGCCTTCATTAGGGATATAGAACTTATCCAATAAATTAATCACCGTGCTTTTCCCGGCACCGGACAAGCCTACCAAAGCCGTTATTTGTCCGGGTTCGATGCTCATATCGATATGATGTAAGGCTTGTGTGCCGTTGGGATAGGTAAAGGATACATTCTTTAATTCAAATTTCCCTGTGAGGGTTTGCGGAATGTAACTACCGGAAGTCTCTATTTCTTCCTCTGCATCCAGTATTTCAAAGAAAGTCTCTGAATAAATCATGGCATCATTCATCTCATCGTATATCCGGTGTAACTGACGTATAGGAGCCGAGACATTGTTGAACAGCAAGATATGAAACATGATGGCGCCGATGCTCATTTGTGCATCCAATACCAGGTAGGCAGTAAGAATGATGATGAGGACAACCCCTATTTGTTCGACAAAAGATTTCAAACCGTCAAATACAAAACTCGTTCTTCTCGTTTGCATTTGGTTTTCGGTCAGGCTATGTTGCAGGTCCAGTTGTTTCTTTGCCTCTAATTTTTCCCTGTTGAACGATTTGATCACGGTTATTGATTCTATAATACCAATAATACCCTGACTTTTGGATTCCCGGAAACCCCGCATATTTCTACGCCATCCACTGAGTTTGGTTGCTTGCTTCTGGGTAATCACAAAGTAGATGGGTACAATGCATAAGCCGACCATGCCTACATATACATTGGCATTGAACATCACGATGAGCGCTACTACAGAGTTGGCAAACAGGGGCAATATATCGATAAAGAAATTCTGAACCAACCGGGTCAGGCTTTCAATACCCCGGTCAATACGGGTCTGCAGTTTCCCGGATTCATTATTGTTGCTGGTGAAAAAGGATAAACGATACTGTAAGATCTTTTCTATGATGGCTTGTGCCAGATCCCGGGAAACATAAATGCGCAATTTTTCACCATAGAATTTTTGCCCGAAGGTGACAAAAGCATTAATGATCTCTTTACTGAGCAGCACTACAGAAATAAACAGTAATATAGATAATCCTTCCTTTAATCCTTTGCCGGTATTTACCAGTTCATTGATACTGTTTACTGTATACTGCAGGATAAAGGCATTGATTTGAGCAGCAAAGGAACCGATCAGGGTTAAAGCCAGGGTGGCAACGACTAAAAGCCGGTAGGGTTTGACATAAGGACGAAGGTGGGTGAAAAGTTGTTTGATATTCATGATAGGATAACCTGGGTTTAGGTATGATTGATCATAGATCGTGCCGCTGATATTGATGTCCTTTTATTCTTTACGATACTGTCCCTCCTTATAAAGGATTAATGGAATCCTGTGCTCCATTATCTGAATAAAAGATAAAAATACGTAAAGATGCTAAAATGGAAGGATAAAAATACGGAGAAAAAGAAAGAGGCTGTTTCCAAAAATGGAAAACAGCCTCTTTAGCCGGAAACCGGGCCGGTACGGATCCGCAGTTATTTATGGGTAAGGATGGGGAAATCCTTTAATTCGCTACATTCGACATATTCAGGATCTATTTTAATATAATAAGTGGAAATACGTTCTGTGATCCATTTATTCAGGTATTCATTTTGCTTTTGCTGCAGGGCTACCTGCTGTATTCTGCCGTAATCATCTTTCAGGTTAAGGATATGGGGATCCGTCCTGTTTTTCATGAATAAGATGCGGCAGGCCCTCGAGCGGCTTTGCGGATCTGTAAATATCTGCGGCTGACTGTATTCCCCAATTTTCATCTCGGCTACGGAACGGGACATTTCGGGGTCCAGCTCACTGATTTCCATAATGGAACTGCCATTCTGATCCATAACCATACCGCCGGTCATTTTACTCTGATCATCGGTGCTGTATTTACCCACAGCTTCAGCAAAGCTTATTTTACCACTTACCAGGTCTGCTCTTACACTGTCCAATTGTTTGAGTGTCGCCTGAAGGTCATAATTAGTGACTTCCGGCACAATAACAATATGGCGTACTTTAGCTTCTTCACCCATACGGCGGATCATTTGTATGATATGATAACCGAATTTGGTTTTGACCACGGGTGATATTTCGCCGGGCTGTAAGCGATAGGCAGCAGCTACGAACTGGGCATCGAATTCCTTCCGGTTAATATCCATTTCCCCGCCATTATCTTTGGTACCGTCCATCCCATAGATACCCGCCATGGTCGCAAAACTTTTGCCGCCTTCCACAATGTCTTTCCGGATGTTCTCCAGTTTGTCTTTAGCCAGTTGTTCTATCTCCGGGTTGATTTTTGGCTTGACCATGATTTGCCCCATTTCTACCGTAGCAGGAAAGGGGGGAAGGCTGTCTTTAGGGATTTTTTCATAAAAAGCGGTGATCTCTGCAGGTGTGACTTTCACATTTTGCATGATCTCGGACTGCATGCGCTCTGCGATGGTCTTATCTTTGAAAAAAGGACGAAAGTCATCCTTAAGCTGATAGATAGTGCGGCCACTGGCGGCTTCCAGCGCGTCTTTGCTGCCATATTGCTGCAAATAATAACGGATCCTGTTGTCCAGTATGTCTTCTATTTGCTCTTCAGGCACGATAATGCTGTCTCTTCCGGCCTGTTCTACCAGCATTTGCTGTGCCAGCAGGGTATAGAGTATGGTACACTTTAAACTATCTGGAAGCTGGGGATTATTTAGTTTTTCCTGGTCAAATTGTTGACTTACATCGGATTGAAGGATGATCTTATTGCCTACAATACCTATGATTTTATCGGCTACCTCCTGTTGTCCCCATAGAGGAAGCCCTGCCAGGACCATAAAGCCTGCTAATACTGTATTACGAAACATAGAGTGCAAAGATAAGCGATTGTGCGGTGGAATTTGGGCAGATTATTTTTTTTGCCTACAATTAAACTCTATTTCAATTGAATTTAGTATCTGTTGGCTTTAAATTATTTACCCGGCATTTTCTTCATTTTTATTTCCTTTAATCTTTTTACCTTTAGCGCTTAAATTAGGATTCATATGGGATTTAATAAAGTCGTAGCTACTGCAGAAGAAGCTATAGCTGATATTCAGGATGGTGCGGTAATTATGCTGGGAGGCTTCGGGCTTTGCGGCATCCCGGAAAATTGTATCAATGCTTTGATCAAAAAGGGAGTAAAGGACCTTACCTGTATTTCTAATAATGCCGGGGTAGATGATTTTGGTATCGGCCTGATGCTGCAAACCAGGCAGGTCAAAAAGATGATCGCTTCCTATGTGGGCGAGAATGCAGAATTTGAACGCCAGTTGTTAAGTGGAGAGTTGGAAGTGGACCTGGTGCCCCAGGGAACTTTAGCGACCCGCTGTATGGCTGCAGCTTATGGCTTTCCTGCCATTTTTACCCCGGCCGGTGTGGGTACGGAGGTGGCAGAAGGTAAAGAGGTACGGCAATTTAAAGGTAAAGATTATCTGATAGAAGAAGCGTTTGAAGCAGATTACGCTATAGTAAAAGCCTGGAAAGGAGATACTTCAGGCAACCTGATCTTCAATAAAACTGCGCGGAATTTCAACAGTGTTATGGCGATGGCCGGCAAGGTTACTATTGTGGAAGTAGAAGAACTGGTGCCGGCGGGTGACCTTGATCCTAATTTTATACACGTACCGGGTATCTATGTGCACCGCATCTTTCAAGGCAGGGATTATGAAAAGCGGATCGAACAGAAAACGGTGACAGCTTCCTGATACTATCTATCGTGCACTTATTAATAAGTTGCATTTAACTTAGCTCCAAAACCATTTATATATTAATTACAGCCGCCCTTACCCGGCCAGATCTTTAAAATCATAAAACAACCTATGCAACAGTTGCAACAACTCATTGAAGAAGCCTACAGCAATCGTGAATTATTAGCAGAAAACAAATACCAGGATGCTATCCGATCCGTGATAGAAGCGGTAGATAAAGGAGAATTAAGGGTAGCCAGCCCGGAAGCCGGAAGCTGGACCGTACATCAATGGGTGAAACAGGCCATTCTTTTGTACTTCGGTATCCAGAAAATGCAGACCTGGGAAGTGGGGCCCTTTGAATTTTATGATAAAATGGAACTGAAGAAGAATTATGCGGCATTAGGTGTACGGGCCGTCCCCCATGCTGTAGCCCGGTATGGTGCCTATATCGCACCTAATGTGGTCTTAATGCCTTCTTATGTCAATATCGGCGCTTATGTAGGTGAAGGTACTATGGTAGATACCTGGGCTACGGTAGGAAGCTGTGCCCAGATCGGTAAGGGGGTACATTTGAGTGGTGGCGTGGGTATCGGCGGCGTATTGGAACCTTTACAGGCAGCACCTGTAATTATAGAAGACGGGTGTTTCATCGGTTCCCGTTGTATCGTAGTAGAAGGGGTACGTGTGGAGAAAGAGGCGGTACTGGGCGCGAATGTGGTCTTGACCCAATCTACTAAAATCATTGATGTGAGTGGTGCCGAGCCTATTGAGATGACCGGTATTGTACCGGCAAGAAGTGTGGTCATACCCGGTAATTATACCAAACAATTTCCGGCAGGAGCCTATGGGGTAGGTTGTGCACTGATCATCGGCAAGCGTAAGGAAAGTACAGATCTAAAAACCAGTCTCAATGATGCTTTGAGGGATTTTAATGTGTCCATTTAGCCGGTAATGGTGTCTCAAAAGATAGACGGAAATCTTTAAAAACGTAACTATTGTGCCTATGGATTTCTTAGAACGGGAGTACCTGGGGGTGAGTATGACCCAATATTTAAGCTTTCTGGCTATACTTATTGTGGCGCTTTTATTTAAAAAATACTTTACTGCTGTCCTTACCCGGCTCTTTTTTACCGTATTCCGTAAATCAGCCAGCGCTTACCACGGTCAGCAGTTTAAGGAACTGTTATTGCGTCCGGTAGAAGGGATTATTGTGAGTATCCTGTTTTATGTGGCCTTTAACCAATTGAGGAGCCTGTTGGATAGTACGGTGCTCTTCAAAAGAACAAAGCCTGTGACCACCGGAGAACCGGTGGTTACCCGTATGGTCACGGGGATGGATGTTGTGGATCATGTATTTCTGCTGTTCCTGATCATTTATTTTTCATTACTGCTGGCCCGTATCGTGGATTTTCTGATCCTGGTCCGTTTGCATAAAGCAAAGGCAGAGGCAGATAAAGAACGGCAGCAATTATTACCTCTTTTAAAAGATGTATTAAAAGTGGTGATCTGGTTAGTCGCCATCTTTTCTTTATTAGGGGCTATCTTCCATGTGAATGTGGCGGCATTGATTGCCGGTTTAGGGGTAGGCGGTATTGCGATTGCTTTTGCAGCCAAAGAAAGCCTGGAGAATTTGCTGGCTTCATTTATGGTGATGGTGGACAAGCCCTTTACTATAGGTGATTGGGTGAAAGTAGATAATGTAGAAGGGACGATCGAAAAAGTAGGATTCCGGAGCACCCGTATCCGGTCTTTTGACCAGTCGGTCATTATTCTACCTAATAGAAAACTGATCGATAGTCACCTGGAGAATTTCTCAGAGCGGGGATCCAGGCGTCTTAAAATTACGGTGGGTGCTGTGTATGGCCTTTCAAGGGCTAGC
>CAZFKK010000177.1:0-239 GCA_964519735.1 uncultured Taibaiella sp. | reverse complement strand
TGCAACATACCCCGGGAACCGTCGGCACCCCCTCCGTTTATCTGGATAATTTCGGTGATTATTCCGTCAATATAGTAATCACTTGTTTCATTTCTACGGCAAAAGGCGAAAATTTCTCACAGATAAAGCAGGAGATCATCCTCGGTATTTATGAGCTCATGTACCGGCATGCTAAGGGTTTTGCCTTCCCCACGCAGGTGGAGATCAGTGGTGAGGATATTAACGAAGTCGTCTGAGTG
>CAZFKK010000176.1:0-6280 GCA_964519735.1 uncultured Taibaiella sp. | reverse complement strand
CCTTTGATTATGAAAATGTTCCCGAGCCACGAAGGCAATATTTGTTGAAAGAACGAGTTGATGATGAATAACTTAAATTTATCTGATGCCTCTTAATGCAAAAAATCCGGTGAAGGATAACTTGTTTGATCTGATTTATGATATTGTAAGACATATCCCGGAAGGGCGGGTAACTACCTATGGTGCCATTGCCCGTTGTATAGGTACCGGAGGTTCCGCCAGGCTGGTAGGCTGGGCCATGAATGCGGCCCATAGCCTGAACGATGTGCCCGCCCATCGTGTAGTCAACCGGAAGGGCATGTTATCCGGTAAACATCATTTTCCTGCTGAAAATTCAATGCAGCAACAATTGGAGCAGGAGGGGATAGAAGTGAAAGAGGATATTGTTCAGCATTTCCGGGAACTCTTCTGGGATCCGCAATCCCTTTCTATGTAATTGCAGACTATCCCCTCAATTGTCCCAGAAATATTATTCATTTAAATTTTCTGAATCCGGAATAATTCTGAGGGAAATGGAATGCAGGTAAACTGCGTTCAATTCTTTACCTTTGCGACCTATATGAAAAAAAGATTAGCGATATTGGGATCAACCGGCTCAATAGGTTCTCAAGCTTTAGATGTAGTTGATGCACACCCTGATTTATTTACCGTAGAGATTTTAACTGCACATAGTAATGCGGACTTGTTGCTACAACAGGCAGGTAAGTATCGTCCTAATGCCGTTGTCGTAACAGAGGACGCTGCCTATGAAAAGGTGAAAACTGCATTGTCGAATCAGCCGGTCAAGGTATTTGGTGGTGCTTCAGTATTGTGTGACGTAGTGCAATGGGAATCTGTAGATATGGTAGTCGCTGCAATTGTGGGGTTTGCAGGTTTACCTTCTACGATCGCTGCTATAGAGGCGGGCAAGCATATTGCTTTAGCTAATAAAGAAACATTGGTTGTAGCAGGGGAACTGGTAATGGAAAAAGTAAGGGAAAACAAAGTGACATTGATGCCTGTAGATAGTGAGCATTCTGCCTTGTTTCAATGTTTGCTTGGTGAGCAGATTGCTGCTGTGGAGAAGGTAATTCTCACCGCATCGGGAGGCCCTTTCCTGGGTAAAAAGCCTAATTTCCTGGTCAATGTCAAAAAGGACCATGCGTTGCAGCATCCGAATTGGGCTATGGGCGCTAAGATTACTATTGATTCCGCTACTTTAATGAATAAAGGCCTGGAAGTAATTGAGGCCAAATGGTTATTTGGATTAGAAAACGAACAAATAGATGTACTGGTTCATCCGCAGTCTATTATTCATTCCATGGTGCAATTTAAAGATAGTTCTATCAAAGCACAGATGGGGCTTCCGGATATGAAACTGCCTATACAATATGCTTTAGCTTATCCTCAAAGGATAAGTAATGATTTTAAACGGCTGGATTTCAGGGATTTTTCAAAATTAACTTTTGAAGCGCCGGATTATAAAACTTTCCGCAATCTTGCACTGGCCAAAGATGCTTTGTTTAAAGGAGGTAATGCGGCTTGTGTATTGAATGCCGCTAACGAAATCGTGGTTAATGCTTTTTTGCATAACAAGGTTGGCTTCCTGGAAATGACGGATATCATAGAAAAGACCTTGAATGCAATAGCCTATATTGAAAAGCCTGACCTGGACCAATTGCTGCAAACGGATAAAGAAGCAAGAATATTCGCGGAAGGCCTGGGAAAGAACAGCCAGTTGTATAGCTGATTTAGGTTAGCGGCTGAATTTGTGCTGGGAGTTATATTATTTATTTTTAATTTTTTCTGAGTAATGGGTATTTGGGTGCAGATCCTGCAATTTATTCTGGCTTTATCACTGCTTATCGTACTGCACGAAGGTGGTCACTTCTTCTTTGCCAGGCTATTTAAAACAAGGGTAGAGAAGTTTTATCTTTTCTTCGATTTCTTATTTCCATTCAGTAATATCCTTCCCTTTTCTTTATTTAAGAAGAAGAAGGGAGATACGACCTATGGTATAGGCTGGTTTCCTTTGGGGGGGTATGTAAAGATCGCCGGTATGGTTGATGAAAGTATGGATAAGGAGCAACTGGCTAAACCTCCGGAACCCTGGGAGTTCCGGTCTAAGAAAGCCTATCAGCGCTTGCTGATTATGTTGGGTGGCGTCATCGTTAATGTATTACTGGCATTCTTGATTTATGCCATGATCCTGTTTGTCTGGGGGCAGAAACGCTTGCCCTTAAGTGAGTTAAAGGCCGGCTTTTCAATTACAGATTCCTTAGCCTATAAATTAGGTTTCCAGGACGGGGATAAGATTATTTCTGTAAATGATAAGACATTACATTATTATGATGAGGTGATGCCGGAACTGATTTCTGCCAAAACTGTTGTTGTAGAGCGTGGGGGTGTACAACAGACCTTGGTAATGCCGGTTAATTTTATTGAGCAGCTGATTGATAATAAAGGAAGGCAGTTATTTACAATACCTATCCCTGCCATTGTAGGAGCACTTGCCGAAGGTGCGGGAGCAGAAAAAGCAGGCTTACAGAAAGAAGATCAGCTTGTGGCTGTCAATGGCGTACCGACGCCCTATTTTGAGGATTTTTCAAAAGCCATAAAGGAACATAAAGGAACAGCGGTAGTTCTTTCTGTGATCCGGGATCAAAAAGAAATGACACTTACTGCCCAGGTGAATGATACGGGGGCTTTGGGTTTTGCCCGTATGGGGCCTCTGAAGATAGATGACCTGGATAAGATGGGATATAACCTGGAGACCATGAAGTATGGTATTCTTGCAGCTTTTCCCGCCGGCGTAGGCATGGCTATGGATAAACTGAATTTTTACGTCCAACAATTCAAACTGATATTAAATCCCTCAACAGGTGCGTACAAGGGCCTGGGTGGTTTTGTTACCTTAACCAAGATCTACCCTAAGGATTGGGATTGGCATCATTTCTGGTCTGTTACCGCATTTTTATCCATTGTACTGGCTTTTATGAATTTGCTGCCTATTCCCGGATTAGATGGTGGTTATGTAGTGTTTACACTTATTGAGATGGTGACCGGAAGAAAGGTAAATGAAAAGGTGATGGAGGTAGCCACTACCATAGGGCTGGTCCTGTTGTTAGTGTTAATGGTTTATGCAAACGGGATGGATATTTTCAGGCTGTTTAAAGATTAAGGGGTTTCTTTTTTAATTTTATTGTTACCTTTGCGCCCTTATTCAAATTTTTCATGCAGCCATCAGTAAAAATATTTTCGGGTACGGGATCTCAGTATCTGGCGGAAAAAATCGCTACATCCTTTGGGAGTGCTCTGGGAAACATCAACATCCAGAAATTCAGCGATGGAGAGTTTCAGCCTGTATTTCAAGAATCTATACGTGGCGATTATGTTTTTTTAGTGCAATCTACCTTTGCACCTTCCGATAACCTGATGGAGTTACTGATGATGATTGATGCGGCTAAAAGAGCGTCTGCAGGATACATCACAGCAGTTATCCCTTATTTTGGATTTGCCCGCCAGGACAGGAAGGATAAGCCCCGTGTGTCTATCGCTTCAAAACTAGTCGCTAATTTACTGACAGTTGCCGGAGCGGACAGGGTGATGACCATGGATTTGCATGCTCCCCAGATACAAGGCTTTTTTGACATCCCGGTGGATCATCTGGACAGTTCTGCTATTTTCATTCCTTATATTGAAAAAATCAACCTGGAGCACCTTACTTTTGCCTCCCCGGATGTGGGAAGTACCAACAGGGTACGTGAAGTGGCCAGTTATTTCAATGCGGAAATGGTGATCTGTGATAAACAGCGTAAGCGTGCCAATGAGATCGCTTCTATGACGGTGATCGGGGATGTTACAGGGCGTAATGTGATTCTGATTGATGATATTTGTGATACTGCGGGTACCTTAAGCAAGTCAGCGGCAATACTGAAAGAAAGAGGAGCATTAAGTGTGCGGGCATTCTGTACGCACCCGGTATTGAGCGGCAGGGCCTATGAAAATATTGAAGAATCTGTGTTGGAGAGCCTGGTTGTTTGTGATACGATTCCCTTAAAAAGAGAAAGTAAGAAAATAGAGGTATTATCGACAACGGACTTGTTTGCTATTGCTATTCGTAATACTTTCGAGAACAAATCAATTAATTCCTTGTTTATTCACAGCCAAAGGAAAAATAAATAATTAAAATAACTGTTTATACAAAAAACCCAACCAGCCTCAGGCTGCTTTCTTTCTAAATTTAAAACAACTATTCAGGGTACAGGTGTTCGTTGGGCCTAGCGTTTGACTTTGAATGGACAAAAATTAAAAAGTATGAAAACTGTTGTTATCGAAGGACAACGCAGAAGCGACATGGGTAAAAAAGCAGCCCGTGATTATCGTTCTCAAGGATTAGTACCCGGAGTCATTTATGGCGGTAAAGAAGAGGTGCATTTTACAGCGCCTGTGCTTGCATTCCGTTCATTAGTGTACACGCCTGAATTCATGTTGGCAGAAGTAAAAGTGGATGATGTTTCCTATCGTTGTATATTGAAAGATCTTCAATTTGATGTAGTTACAGATACCCTGAACCATATCGACTTCTTACAGTTGGTAGATGATAAAAAGGTTGTGGCTAACCTTCCGCTGAAATTTGTGGGTCAATCTGAAGGTGTAAAAGCGGGTGGACGTTTTGTCGCAAAAATGAAGACGTTAAAAGTACGTACGATGCCGCAAAACCTTGTGGAGTTTATTCCTGTGGATATCACGAACCTTACCCTGAATGGCAACATTCGCGTTGAAGATGTACAGGCAGAGGGTTTTGAAGTGATGAATTCATTACGTCAGCCTATCGCTTCCGTAGTGATGACCCGTGCACTTCGCCAGGCAGAAACTGAAGAAAAGAAAGGTAAGTAATAATTAATTGTCTTTCCCTCAATATAAAAAAACCGGTTCCTTCTAAGAAGAACCGGTTTTTTTATTATACTGAGTTTGCTTTATACAACTATTGTAAGGGTAGAAGTACGCCAATAAGAATTCTAGAACCTACAGTTGCTGTAGAGATACTGGCCTACGGCGTAAATTGCCTTCTTGATTTTATTTAATCAATCCGGCAAAATAATGTACGGTACGTACCAATTGGGATACATAACTCATCTCGTTATCATACCAGCTGACAGTTTTCACCAATTGATGATCACCTACAGTAATCACTTTTGTTTGCGTAGCATCAAATAAAGAGCCAAAAGAAGTGCCGATGATATCGCTGGAAACGATTTCTTCTTCTGTATAGCCGAATGAATCATTGGCTGCTGCTTTCATTGCCGCGTTAACTTCTTCAACAGTTACTTTTTGTCCAAGTATTGTTGTTAATTCAGTAAGTGACCCGGTAACGGTAGGTACGCGTTGAGCGCCGCCATCTAATTTGCCTTTCAGGGCAGGTAGTACCAGGCCGATCGCTTTTGCAGCACCTGTAGAGTTAGGGATGATGTTTTCCGCTGCTGCACGTGCACGGCGTAAGTCTCCTTTAGCATGAGGGGCATCCAGGGTATTCTGGTCATTGGTATAAGCATGGACCGTAGTCATCAGGCCGGTTTTGATTTCATATTGATCATTCAGCACTTTTGCCATAGGCGCCAGGCAGTTGGTGGTGCAGGAGGCGCAGCTGATCACGGTTTCGGAGCCATCCAGGATATCATGGTTTACGTTGAACACGATAGTCTTCAGCTCACCGGTAGCAGGAGCAGAGATAACAACGCGTTTAGCCCCTGCTGTAAGGTGGGCCTTCGCTTTATCTGCATCAGTAAAGAAGCCTGTACATTCTAAGACTACATCTACTTCATGTTGTCCCCAGGGAATCTGAGCAGGGTCTTTTTGAGCATAGATTTTTATTTCGTGACCATTAACGATGATGGCGTTATCGGTAGATTGAACATCTTGTCCGAAGCGGCCCTGGGCAGTATCGTATTTAAGCAGGTGTGCAAGCACTTTAGGTTGTGTCAGGTCGTTGACAGCGACAACTTCAATACCTTCCATGTTGTATATCTGACGGAAGGCAAGGCGGCCTATACGGCCAAAACCATTAATGGCTACTTTTACTTTACTCATTGCTATTGGGGTTGGATTTGTATTGTGATTCAAAAAATTGCTGCAAAGGTACTTGCATCTGAATGATTTTCCAAAGTGTGTATGGATTAGCTTTAAGTCAGATAGAAGATGCATCAGGTTTTAGGATGCTTCGAGATGTAGATGCAGCAATGCTTTCAGCATGGTTTTGTCTTTATATCCGCAGGCTAATCAATTGAATGCTAAGTTTTTT
>CAZFKK010000175.1:4904-6306 GCA_964519735.1 uncultured Taibaiella sp. | reverse complement strand
CATTCATTTATACCCTATTATGAATCGACTAGCCATTATCGGCGATTACAACGAAGCGTTCCGGCCACACCCAGCCACCAATGAAGCCATCCGGTATGCGCTTCCCTTATTGAATAGCCAGCTAACATGGGATTGGCTGCCCACCCTGGATATAGAACCTGGATTTAATAAGATTACAGCTCATTATGACGGTTATTGGATTGCACCCGGCAGCCCTTATCAATCCATGTCCGGCGCCTTGAAAATTATACAGTTTGCCCGGGAAAATAAGGTGCCGGTACTGGGCACTTGTGGCGGTTTCCAGCATATGGTGATTGAATTTGCGCGTCATGTTCTGGGTATTACAGATGCGGAGCATGCGGAGTACGATCCGTATGCATCTAAATTGGTGGTCACCCCTTTAACCTGTTCGATGGCAGGCCAGTCTCTTGAGATAACCTTGCCGGACAAAGAATCGAAAACCTACCGGATCTTTGGCGCGGACACGATCCGGGAAAAATACTATTGCAATTTTGGCTTGAACCCGGAATACCAGCAGGCCATACATGACCTGGGGTTTAAAGTGACAGGTACGGATGATTCCAAAGAAGTCCGGATTCTTGAACTGGATCAGCACCCGTTTTTCATAGCCACGCTATTTGTACCCCAGGATAACAGCACTGCAAATCAGCCCCATCCACTCATCACCGCCTTTTTACAATCAATAATAGATCAATGAGCAATTCAGCAAGCCAGAATGCACCAATATTCAAAGAACATCATTACAAAGCCAATATCACCTGGACCGGCAACAAAGGGGTCGGGACCCGGGATTACAGAGCTTATGAGCGGAACCATACGCTCTCGATAACCAACAAGGCGGATATCCTGGGATCGTCAGATCCGTCCTTTTCAGGAGACCCAACCAGGCATAACCCGGAAGATCTTTTTGTGTCTTCCATAGCCGCTTGCCATATGTTGTGGTACCTGCATGTATGCGCGGTGCATGGAATTACGGTGATGGACTACAGGGATGAGGCTATCGGCACGATGGTTGAAGCAGGAGAAGAGGGTGGTCACTTTACCGAAATCATTTTGCATCCCGTCGTAACGATAACCGACCCTGCTCAGGTGGATAAAGCCAATGAATTACATAAGGAAGCGCATAAAAAGTGTTTTATGGCCAACTCTTGTAACTTTCCCATCCGGCATATACCCAGTTGTACAGTAAAATCTTAACAGTATGAAAATTTGTTTAGCGCAAACCAGGTCGTTCAAAGGCGATATGGAGGCGGGTATAAAAGCACACCTGGCTATGATCAACGTTGCCGTTGATCATAACACAGATGCCATTTTTTTTCCTGAGCTGTCATTGACAGGATACGAGCCGGAATTGGCGACGAAGTTAGCAACACCAGCCAAT
>CAZFKK010000175.1:3210-4894 GCA_964519735.1 uncultured Taibaiella sp. | reverse complement strand
GCCAATGACCCCAGACTGAACAGTTTCCAGGAGGTCTGTGATAGTGGCAACCTATTAATTGGCCTGGGGCTACCTCTTCAAAATGGTGCTGATGCAGAGATCGGGATGATCTTCTTTCAACCGGGTGAAAAGAGCCGGACCTATTCCAAGCAACACCTGCATGAGGATGAACTTGCTTTTTTTAAAGAGGGAAATAAACAACTATTTCTTTCTTTGGATAAGTACCTTATGGCGCCTGCTATTTGTTATGAGTCCTTGTTGCCCGAACACGCGGCAAGTGTCGCCTTGAACGGTGTTGATCTTTATATGGCAAGTACCGCAAAGTCAAAAGATGGCGTGTTGAAAGCTTACCAGCATTATCCTGTAATCGCACGACAGCACGGAATGGTGGTGATGATGTGCAATGCTGTCGGGCATGCTGATAATTTTATAAGTGCAGGAATGTCTGCGGTATGGAATAAAAATGGAGACATTATCAGACAATTAGACGAAAAAATGCAGGGGTTACTGATCGTAGATATGGACACCCATGAAACCGTCGTGATCAATATGGATTAATCAGTGGCAACCCGGTAACGCATGGCTTTTCTGGTCATTTCACAGCCTGAATCGGTTATGGTATTTTTTATAATTTGTTGAATCTAATTTGAATACTATGCTTAATAACACCAATGAAGCTATCAACCGGCTAGCTTACTTATGTAATACTATTCCCCCATTATTGACCCAAATACCGGAAGCTGACTTTTCCCGGAAGCCTTCACCACACAAGTGGAGTAAGAAGGAAATTATAGGACACCTGATTGATAGTGCCACAAATAATCATCACCGGTTCGTAAGAATGCAGTTTGAAGAAAACTTCCGGATCACCACTTATGACCAAAATAATTGGAATGCCTTCAGCTATTATAACCAGATAGCTGGCGAACAAATCATTGCCTTCTGGACTCTTTACAACAAACAATTGTTGACGCTGGTGAATCATATTCCTGTTGAATTGATGAGGAATGAAGGTTACGCCGATGAGCCAGAAAGGGTAACCCTGGCTTTTCTAATTGAGGATTATGTACAACATATGGAGCATCATTTGCGCCAGGTTCTAATATATGAATAGACAATGAACAAATCAGCAACAAAAGAGGATCCCGTAGGATCCGCCCGCCCACATTATAAATGGGGGGACAATTGCGATAGCTGGGTCTTGGTCAATACCCGGGGCCTGTCTGTAAAAAAGGAAAGTATGCCAGCGGGTACTGCAGAAAAAAGGCATTTTCACGTTACTGCCCAACAGTATTTCTACATTCTATCGGGAACAGCAACCTTTTACCTGGAGCAGGAACAAAAGGTGATTCCAGCCCACGAGGGATTATTGATTACGCCGGGGTGCCGGCATTATATAGCCAATGAAACCGCGGAACGCCTGGATTTCCTGGTCATCTCGCAGCCTACAACGAACGAGGATAGATTTTTGGATGAGCCGGAGAAAAATCCAACAAAGGAATAAACAAATAACTTAATTTTACCTCATGAAAATTGATTTAAGAAGTGACACGGTAACGCTGCCTACCGCTGGCATGAAAGAGGCTATGGCAAATGCGGCATTAGGAGATGATGTGTATGGAGAAGACCCGACCGTAAATTTCCTTGAAGAGAAGGGTGCGGCGATGTTCGGGATGGAGGCAGC
>CAZFKK010000175.1:0-3200 GCA_964519735.1 uncultured Taibaiella sp. | reverse complement strand
TGTCCTTCAGGTACTATGACCAACCAATTGGCGATAAGGGTGCATGCCGGGCCGGGGGATGAGGTGATCTGCGACAAACTATCGCACATTTACTTGTATGAAGGTGGTGGTATCGCCTTAAATGCCTTTGCTTCCGTTAGGACATTAGATGGCGATCTGGGCAGAATTACGGCAAAAATGGTGGAAGAAAACATTAATAATCCTAATGACGTACACCAGCCCATTACCAGAATGGTATCGTTGGAAAATACGGTGAACAAGGGTGGAGGAAGCCTTTATGATTTTGGGGAAATCAAACGGATAAAAGAAGTTTGCACTAATAAGGGACTTATCCTTCATTTGGATGGTGCCCGGCTTTTTAATGCCCTGGTAGCGACAGGGGAGACTACACAACAATATGGTGAAGTCTTTGACAGCATATCTATCTGTTTGTCAAAAGGGCTGGGATGTCCGGTGGGGTCCTTATTGTTGGGTACACAATTGGTTATTGACAGAGCCCGTCGTTTTCGAAAAGCTATGGGCGGCGGCTGGAGGCAGGCGGGTGCGCTGGCTGCTGCCGGCATTTATGCCTTAGACCATCATATATCCTACTTAAAAGACGACCACCACCGTGCACAACAAATAGGGCAAATATTGGCACAAAATACGCAGGTCAAGAGCATTTATCCCGTAACCACTAATATCGTAATAGCGGAGTTACCGGAAACCATGCCATCAAATGATTTTGTGGCGAAGCTGAAAGAAATGGATATCTACTGTGTATCCTTCGGGAAACACCTTGTCCGGTTTGTTACCCACCTGGATTTTACGGATCAACAACTGGAAGTGCTGGAGCAAAAGTTGAAATTCTAAAGCACTGATTATTTATGCATGCTAAATTGTAATATTATGGAAACTAAAACAGCAAGTCGCAGAACAGAAGGGTTATTACCTTTATTTGATATGCAGACTACTTTCTTTGTCCGTGCCCTGGAGGGAATTGCAGCGGAAGATACTTATAATCGCTTAAATACCAAGGCAAACCATATTGCATGGTTGGCCGGCGCCTTGGTGCAGCAGCGTTATGCCATGACGGCAGAAGCCCATCCTGAATTAAAGCAAACAGCTGAAGAACTGTTTAAAGACAATAAAGGGATCCAGGACGATGCGACATATCCAACGCTTGCTGAATATTTGAAGGATTGGGAAAAGATCAGCCCTATGGCCCGGGAAATATTAGTGCAAATGGATGATGCACAATTGGATCGTGAAATCGATATGGGTTTCATGAAAATGTCGCATAATGAACTGTTGTCTTTTACGATATACCGTGAGGCCAGCATGATTGGTCAGCTTGCCTTATGGCGGAGATTGCTGGACTACCCGGCATTGAGATATGACTAGGTGAAAAAAATTTGGGCAGGACTTGGGAATGTTGAAGGGGAGAGAATGACGGTATTACAATTAAATAACCTTAAAATTGCCCCTGATTTCTTTTTATGTAGTAAAATTGCCGGATTTTAACCTGAAAAGTTAATTTCGGGCATTTACTCAATATTATGGAAAGACGGAGATTCCTGCGCAATTCTTCCCTGCTCAGCCTCGGGGCTGCTCTATTACCGGCTACCGGTTTGCTGGCTAAGGATAAGAACAAAATCCATTCCCCTAAATCAGGACAAGCAAAAAACATTATTTTCCTGGTCAGTGATGGCATGAGCACGGGTACGCTCAATATGGCCCATTTACTGCTGCAGCGTAAAGAAGGTCGTAAAGGCGCCTGGGTCGGCTTGTATGAGGATCAGAAGGCGGTACGGGCCTTCATGGATACAGCTGCCTATGATTCCCTGGTGACGGATTCTGCAGCAGCGAGCTCTTCCTGGGGAGGTGGTAAACGCGTGCCCAACGGCTCGTTGAATGTGAATGCCGACGGCTCCTGGAATAAGCCCCTGCTGCAAAAATTTAAAGCGTCGGGAAAGGCCGTGGGCTGTGTGACAACAGTGCCCATTACCCATGCCACACCTGCCGGATTTTGTGTCAACAGTGATAAAAGAGACAGCCAGCCGGAGATCGCGGAACAGTATTTGTCCTTACGCTTTGACGTGATGATGGGCGGGGGACTGGAATTCTTTCACAAGGATAAACGGAAAGATAAGCAGGATTTATTACAACAATATAAAGATGCGGGTTTTACTGTTGCCCGGGATAAAGCAGCCATGCAGGCAGCTCCTAAGGGACGGCCCCTGCTGGGTGTTTTTCATGAGGACGCTTTGCCTTACAGTATAGATGCTGCTGCAGATAACTCTTTGAGCAGCGCTATCCCTACGCTTGCAGAGATGACGCAAACGGCGCTGGATCATTTAAGCCGGCAACCCGAAGGTTTTGTCATACAGGTAGAGGGTGGCAAGGTAGACTGGGCTGCTCATGCTAATGATACTGCTGCCTTACTCTACGATCAGATTGCTTTTGATGATGCGGTACGGGTAGCTGTAGCTTTTGCTGAATTGCACCAGGACACCCTGGTCGTGGTGACCACCGATCACGGGAATGCGAACCCGGGTTTGTTCAAGAGTAAGGAAAATGATGTTAAGTTTGATAAGATACACCAATTCCGCCATTCTAATGACTGGATCCTTAATAGTATCGGTGTACGGGATACACCAGCTCAGGTACGGGAGCGTATTGAAGCGGCTACGGGTATCGGGATCAAAATGGAAGAAGCAACATCCCTGGCGGAGAAATATAAAGGGCTTTCTGAAGAAGAGGTCTATAACTACCGGCACCTGCCTTTTAAGGAACTGGGCCAGATCATGCAGCACTATACTTCTGTAGGATACGGCGCTATGGACCATTCAGCGGATTACGTGGAGCTGGCTATGCTGGGGCCCGGGAGCGCGCTTTTGCCGCCATTTATTAAAAATTACGAGCTGCATCATTTCCTGCTGCAGGCTACAGGATTGGTGGAATAGCCCGGTTTTCCAGGAAACCAACTGTGAATACTAAGGGACGCAGATTACCTTCCTATAAAGGAAACAGGTTCGCTCCAGGCTGACTTTCCCCTGGCATTTACAGCACGCACCTGTACATAACACCGCTTAAAAGGTATGGCGGGAACCTTATTTCCCACCGTTGATCCCGTAAACATAAGTTCACTCCAACAATGATTTCCCTGACCATCCTTTTCCTGGGCATATCGGTATTCATAAATAAGGTCCCTGGCCTGC
>CAZFKK010000174.1:0-6364 GCA_964519735.1 uncultured Taibaiella sp. | reverse complement strand
CTCTGCAAAAGGTTGTACGCTGAAAATATTTTGCAGAGGTGAATTTCGGATTGGTCCAAATGGGACCATCCCTAGGAATGCGTTATCTTTTTGACGGACAACAAGGGCAGTATCTAAATTTCTACCTGGCATGGCGCTTGTAGTATTTTCTTCAATACATAAGAGCAGGTTGCTATATAAGTGGACAGAGCGCCGCTATAGACAAATTTATCTGGCCTGTAGCTTAATGACAAGCTTTATCATGTTCCGGTGTAGCCCTCCGCAAGCAAATCTGCAAAACATTCCGAAAACTCAGCAGACAGTGCCGGCAACACAACAGGATATCCAGGCTCAGATCCGATCCCTGGGAGACCTTGTTTATGACCATCCGGAACAATTTGTCCGCAACCCGGATTCCTTCCTCCATCAGCTTCCTGAGTTACCCAGGGAGCAACAAGGAAAATATGCCTATGCCTTATTATTATTAAATATGGGCTATGCTTTACGCCAGGATGGCCAGGTATTGAACAGTACCCGGTATTATGAAAAAGCCCTGGATTATTACTACAAAAACAATATAGCCACTATCGACTTCCAGGAATACCTGGTCAAACCATTAGGTAGCCTTTATACCATTACCGGTGATTTTGAAAAAGCAATAGCCCTTCAGCAACAGGGAATAGACAAAGCCATCAAAGAAAACAAAACGGATTTACTGCCTCCCTTATATGGCAACCTCGCCATAACCCTGCAACAGTTGAATCAATATGATGCGGTAAGGTCGGTATGTAATACCGGGCTCCAATACGCACCTGCCCACAGTATCGTAGCGGCAAGATTATACAACGAAATAGCGAAATGTTATTTCAACGAAGGGAACCGGGATAGTGCCAGGAACTATAATCAACTGTCTTTATCCTTATTCCGGAAAAACAAAAGACAGAAGGAAACCGCCATCTGGCTGACTTCTGCCCTGCTGTTGAAAAGTGAGCTTGAAGCGGCGGAACATCTGTTCCCATCGTCATTGGCGACTATTACTGAGGCAATAAATTTGACACAACAATATTTTCCCAACGATCGTAACCGCGAAAAAGCAAAATTTTATGAGAAAAGAGCATCATTATATCTTCAAAACGGCTCCCTAAACGCAGCCAGTACTGATTATAGGAAAGCGATTGATTTATTTCCTTTATGGCCAGGTGGTCATTTTCCCGACAATACGATAACCGATGCATTCTCCGGTATGGCCAGGTATTTTAATACATCGCAACAAGTGGATTCTGCTATAGTGTATTATATCAAAAGCATAGAAAACGATTATATAGTACAGCAATTCATTGCCAATAAAGAAAGCAATTATTACAATTCCCGGCAAAGCAGGAATACATTGAAAGAGGCCATGAATCTGCTGTATACCGTATCAAAAAAGCGGCTGAAGGACCAGGAAATTGTGCTGGATATGCTATGGATTACTGAATTATCAAAGGGAAGGCAGCTGCTGATGGAGATCAATCGTACAGAACAATGGCAGCAAGACTCCGCTAACCTTGAATTAGCCGGCACACAAAAACAGTTGAGGTACCTGTATGAAGAAATGGCTGCAGAGCTTCAACCTGAAAAACGGGAAAGATTGAAAACGGAGATCAACAATATAGTCTTCCGCTTTCAATTGACAGAGCAATTCTTTGAGAAAAGGTTTGACCTTCCCGACAGGCAACAATTCAAAAATGAGGCGAAGAAGCTTAGTAAAAGTAAAGACATCTTAAGCTGGCAGATGAATGAAGGCGGCGATAGTTATGCCCTGTTCCTCAGTCAGGAGCAGGCACAAGTCTTTGCTTTACCCGATACCGCATTACAAGATGCAGGCATTCCGACCTTCATGAAAACCTATTTCTCTTCAGGGCCGGAAGCATTTAATAATAACCCTAATGAGTACTACTCCTCTTCTGCCAGAATATTGAGCACCCTAATTCCCGATCGGTCGTTGCTACAGCAGGCAGACTGGCTGATTATTCCTGACGGTATCCTGCATGGTTTGCCTCTTGAAGCACTTCATACAGGTTCACAGTATCTTATCAGTGCTAAAAATACATCTTATACCTATAGTTTGTTACATTACTTAAAAGAGCCGGTATCCAGATTATATCATTCAACGGTAAGTCTGTTTGGCAAAGACAAACATAATCACCATTTGAGTGACTTAAAGAACGTCCAACAAGAAATGGAAGCGATCAGTTCCCGGTACGTAAGTAACGTCTATTATAATGATGCCGCCACGGAAGCATCTTTTATCGCAGCCATGAATACTCCTGCTGTACTCCATATTGCGACCCACGCGTTATTAGATAGCCAGGGAATACCTTACCTGGAATTGGATAAGAAGGTGAGCCTGGATAAGATACAATATACAATTACACAAACGCCGCTCGTAGTCCTTTCCGCTTGTCAGACCGCCTCGGGAAAATTGATTACCGCTGAAGGGATGGAAAGCCTGAACCGGATACTATTGAGCAAGGGAGTAGCCGGCGTCATTGCCGCTCAATGGCCCGTAGATGATGCCACAATATCACAAATTATCGAAGCCTTTTACCAGGAGTTATACCAGACACAATCACCGGAAATAGCACTGGCCAATGTCAAACGGCACTATGTCGTAGAAGCCCCTTCCATACGCTTAAGCAATCCCTGGTATTGGGCTGCGCTAAATTATACCGGTACTCCTGTAATGATTCAGATCGAAAAAAAGGCAAACGGTAATTGGATAACAGGAGTTGCCTCCGCTATTCTATTTATCTCTATTCTGTCCTTATGGAGAATTAGGAAAAAAAGAAGAAAATAGAGATGATCAGACAATAAAGGTACAAGCTGGACAGACCATAAGAGTATAAAAAAAAATATCTATCCATTATTACAAAAAAAGTTTTGCAATTATAAATGCACTCATTACCTTTGCACCCCAATCGACAGTAAAACAATGGATTGATTCCGTAGCTCAGTTGGTAGAGCAATACACTTTTAATGTATGGGCCCTGGGTTCGAGTCCCAGCGGGATCACAGAAGGCGCTAGAAATAGCGCCTTTTTTATTTTTAATAACCTGAAAAACAGCGTTTTGATTTACTGCACTGTAGCGGAAAGTTTGAGATATACCTATAAAACCGTTCAGATAAATTAATTCAGAAATAACTATACCTTTGTACCAATGCGTTTAGGAAATAGCCATATCAGAAATATCAGACACATTTTGATGCTGTGGCTCATTCTGTTTTCACTAAGTCCCTGTACGGTAAAAAAAATTATATTCTTTTCGGCAGATATTGATTATACCAAACCGTTCAATAAGTCTAAGGCTACAGCCGGGACAATATCATGCCAATATTCACCAACTGAAGGCCAGCAGATTTCTATCGTAGCAAAAGCTAAATTTGGAAGCCAAGCCGAACCGTTAGATTTTTACGGTAGACCGTGTCTCGAGTTCCGTTCGGTTGCTACCCACAACAAATATTCAACAACTTCCTCGGGCAACAGCCCTCCAAAGTATATTTTATATAAACGTCTTAAAATTGATATAGCCTAGCTAACACTTTACTGCTATACTTTTCGCGTTTAATAAAATATCAATTTAATGAAACATTATATCGACAGTGCAGCCGATAAGGCTGGACTTTTTACATTGTCACTACGATGGGTAATCGGCTGGACGTATTTCTCTGCATTCTGGAGGCGTCTGATCTTGGAAAACAAACTTATTCCCGAAGAAGCGGGCTATATCGGCGAAAAATTCAACCATTTCCTTCCTAATGCTTTGGGTATAAAACCCATCATTGAATACCTGGTTTCCAATCCGTATGCTTTACAATCTGCAATGGTGGTATTCACCATTGTTGAAGCCATTGTGGGGCTGTTTAGTATACTCGGCTTGTTTACAAGACTGATGAGCATAGGTGTATTCTTTCTGGCGATGGGCATTCTTCTGGGGTCCGGCTGGCTTGGAACTACTTGCTTGGACGAATGGCAGATCGGCGTGCTGGGTGTAGCAAGCGGTTTTGTTTTATTCCTGACCGGGAGTGGCACATATTCTTTGGATAATTATCTTATCCACAAACATCGACCTTTTACCAAAACAAGATGGTTTGCATTTTTAGGATCGGGCATACTCCCGGTCAAAAATTCAGCGCCAAAAGTGCTTGTGGCATCGTTATTCATTTTCGGTCTTACCTTGTTCACCAATCAATATTTTCATGGAGGAGTCTTCGGTCCGCTGCATAATAAGTCTGTCAGGCCCAAAGTGGAGATTTCAAATGTTCACTATCAGGGTTCACAACTCTCTTTTCAGCTATTCCGGGTCGAAGGAGCAGATGTTTACGGGTCATTTCTGATCGGGATACAGATTTTGGATGAGAATGGCAAGGTGTTAAAAGCTATCGGACAGGATGAGCTGTCACAATTTTCAATGGATAACATACACAACTATTATGTGGCTAAAATCAAACCGGGAGCATATAGTCTGATTTTACCACTCGGAGCAAAAGCCGATATAACTTTAGATCTGGACGGGATAAAACTCAAAGAAAACTATTCCCTGAAGCTCATTGATATCAGCGGAATAGAATGGCTGGCCGACATAAGATAAATTCTTTTTTCAACAAAAGCTACGGCGTGAATGCTGTAGCTTTTTTTATTGCTTATGGTTATCATTGTTAAATTTGTAGGTAACCTGTGTTGTATCGTACGATCACACCCGATTCCAATAACGGAATGACGCCATCGGACAACATTTCCGTATTATCCAGGCTACATAGTTTTTCAATGTTTCCCGGACTACTACTTTTTTAGTCTTCAGCTTACTGAGTTTGATCGCCTGCTGAACAAGGGCATCATCTAATCAATATTAGTTCGCATAACACATTATCTATATGCAAACATATGATAAATTATACACATTGAAATTTCGTAGGATTTTTTGAAGAATTCAACAAGCAAGTATTTTAGAAACATAAGAAAAATTAAATTTAAATAAATTTGAAAAATATTTATCTTTGAGCTGAAAGTTAAATCGTCTTTGTCATGAAGATCTGGCTCTCTGTCTTTGGACAATGCTTACTGGCCATTCCGCTATTTGCTCAATCCGGGCCAGACTATCCCGCCCTGGTTGATCTTGATGACTTCCTGAATTTGGAAAGAAACAGAGCGGAAATAATCGAAGCACAACAAGTGTCGAAAATCGAATTGGAAGAGCCCAAAATCTATCCGCAGCCTATTGATCCATTTAATTCTGTGATTTCCCGCCTGCCCACCTTTCCCAACGATCTGTCGCAATCCATTGCTCTATTTTCATGGTCGCCTCTGGGCTATCGAACCAGGGGTTATGAAGATGACCAGCAAGAAATATATATCAATGGCCTCCTTATGAATGATATGGAATATGGTGCCCCACCCCGGAGCAACCATTCGGGCCTTCATTATCTATTTAGAAACCCGGTTACAATTAGGGGATGGGAACCCCTGTATGAAGGGTTTGGTGGGCTGAATGGAGCTATATTGCTTCATTTAAACGCAGCCCGTCAAGTGCAACAAACAAAACTTTTTTACACCCATTCCAATCACAGCTTTAGGCATAGGTTCCTAATGACTCATCATACCGGTATGATGGACAATGGTTGGGCGATCAGTCTTGCAGCATCAGCAGGTGGCGGCAAAGAAGGCTATGTCCCTGGCACTTATTACCATAGTTACGCCGGTTATGTAGCTGTCAGCAAAAAAACGGGTAAATATGGAATAGTACAATTGACCACTTTTGCCGCACCATCTGAACAAGGTGGAACCCTATTAAGTACGCCCGAAGCTGCCTCACTTGCAGAAACACATTATTACAATCCTGCCTGGGGCTACCAGGACGGGAAAAAAAGGAATGCCAGTGTTACTACTCATCAGCAACCTTTGATCTTATTGCACTACCGTAGTCAACCTACCTCATCTTTCCTTTGGCAGCTGACAGCCGGATATGAATGGGGGTATTCCGGTTATTCATCATTAGACTGGTATAATGCTCAGGACCCCCGGCCCGACTATTACCGGAACCTGCCCTCTTACTACCTGAATCTTCCGGGTGGACCTGATCTCCCATCTGCAGAGACACTACAAACTGAATGGCGGAACAACCCTGAAAAGGCACAAATTAATTGGAAAGAACTCTATGAGGCCAACGGGATGAACGAAGAAACCCTGATGGGTTATACAGGCCTGCGATCACTTTATGTGATGGGCACAGACAGGAAAGACAAAAGGAAATATAACCTGGCTTTCTATCTTCATAAAAAGTGGCAAGAACGTATTTCCTTTCAGTCAGGTATCCAGTTGCAAAGACAGAATACACTAAACTACAGA
>CAZFKK010000173.1:0-6372 GCA_964519735.1 uncultured Taibaiella sp. | reverse complement strand
AAAATTCTATGATTAATTGCCTAGGAAAAGTTTTGAAAAAGAAGAAAATATATAACCGGCAAATAGCTGATTTAATTGGCAAATCAGAAGGAACAGTCTCATTATGGGTAAATAATCATAGACAGCCATCACTAAATGAGTTGAATCAAATTGCTGAATATTTAAGAGTGGATATTCGCAGTTTGCTTTGCAAAAGTGATTGGAGCAAAAGCACTGTCGAGCAAGCCGTATCGAAAAAAAAGGATTGAGAATCTTAGTCGACTACTGCAGGTACAAAACTTGATGGTTCACGCGCTTCACGGTTGTTTACTCGAAAAAGCTGGTGGGAGAAGGTGAAGTGATCTCCCTTTAGGTCGAATAGTACAATTAAGAATGCCCCGGTAGCATTAAATTTGCGTTCTATAAAGTTTTTATCTATTTTGATTGAACGAGACAATTCTTCAAAAATTATCGAATTCGATGAACATTAATTGATCTTAATATAGACCTTGCAATCGAAAGATTTATAAGAATGTCAAGTAGCAAAATTGATATAAAAGTTGCACATGGGATTAGACTCACATGGTTAATAAGAGAGTTAGGTTTCGCTTCTGTAGAGGATTTTAGTAAGGCGGCAAATAATGGCAAACACAATACAAAGACTTCCACCCATAAAACTGGTGGAACAAGTCCCCATTTCGGTAGTTTGGTAAATCATGGAATTGGCTTTAAGATTCCCTTATTTTACCTATTCGATTATGATCAAGAATTGATATTGAAACGTATTGATGGTAAAATTAGAATTGAAGATGGTGGCGGGAATATTATTATAGAAGATTATTCATTTGATCTGAATATGTCTAATGAAGATCATTATTTAAATGCATTAGAGCTATTCTCTGATAATATACTGCTTATACGGACATTAAGTAAAATGAGACTTCTAGATGCAGAGTTTGAAACAAAAATTGCAATGGGAAATCTTTCAAAATATGAAAATGCAAAACATCCTCCCTCATTAAAACAAATTGGTAAAATCGCGTATGGGAATAATAAAAAAACCTATTCTTTATTCATACCACTATCTTTTAATGAGCGTGAACTCATTAAAAGAAAAGAAGGTTGGTTAAAAAAAAGGATTGCAGCAGAAAGAGGGGCTTTAGAAAAGTTAGCAAGAGAGACGCCTAAAGAGCTACAGCGACTACTTCTATCTCTAAAGCCGGAAGGATCAACATTGGAGGATCTGATGATTGTAATGAAATTGAAAGCTGCGAAGCGCTTTACCAAAAAATACATTGATCCTGCACTCGGTCTGAAATTAATAAAACTAGAGCAACCGAAAAAGAAGTCAGCCAATAGTCCAGGTTCTTATAAGATTACGACAAAGGGTAAGGACTTGATAGACTATTATGAGGAGATAGGGTAGGGAGGTAGAGAACAAGCCCCGCTAGCCTCATAAAAGTTCCTTGGTTCACGGGTCGCTTATTTTACCCACCTTTTAGGTCTGGAGAAGAGATTAGCTGACTTTACAAGTTGCGAGGGTAGTAGTGTTGGCTAATACGTTAGGTGATGCCTTTATTTATCCTCCCGATTGGAGGACAACCTGTTGCGAAAGAAAAATCTATGTCTCCTTGTTTTATTGCAGGAATACCTTGACGTGTAGAAGATACCAACAGACTATAGATTAAAATCACTACTATGTCAGATAGTATCGTAATCAAATCGTACCTTTATAAAGATTCGTAGTTTTTTGCTTCGATTCATATAAAATCAGATATTATGGTTTATTTTTGCGGTAAATGCCATAATTTAATAATTTGACTCTGATAGAATTGCGGATTGATTTTAGGTCAATCGATACCCATAATGATCTAATTGAAATTTTATCTAAAGCTTTTCCCGCTCGTCCTGGATTGGATAACGTTTTAATTTGCATTAATCTAAATTGTAAAGGAAAAAACATATTATATGCAGATTATCTTTTATTAATTGTATCAGCAGTTAATTATTTACGAGAAAATGGTGTGACTGTCAGTGGTTATTTTGAAGACTTTAATAAGGGGTCAGGAGGCGTAAGATATTCGAGTAGAATAAATTTCTTTCAATATTTGGGTTTTCCATACGAGGAGAAGTTTAATAGATTGAATTCTGAAAGCCGATTTATTGAAATTAGTCGCTTTAATAGTCAGAATGCAAGTAGTTTGCATGATAAGATTGTTAAAATATTAGTAACCAATAAACCTAATGATGATATGTTAATTGTATTGCAAGCCTGTCTATATGAGGTAATTGATAATACGTTGAACCATTCTGGATCAGGTTTTGGAAAGGGGACAGGACAAGGGTATATAAGCGGCCAGTTTTTTCCAGGGCAAAGAAAAATTAGAATTATGATTGCGGATTGTGGGCAAGGTATTCATAAAGCACTTACAACCCATCCCAAGAGTAAATTTAAACACTATAATGAACAAGAAGCAGTTTTTAATAGTGTCGTAAAAGGAGTTACCAATAGCGAGGGAATGGGGTTTGGGCTATGGCAGACAGCTGAAATGACCAGGCTTAATAAGGGCAAGTTAATAATACACTCTGGAAATAGTAGTCTTGAATGTTCTGAGAAGAAAACAATCACACAAACAGGTAAATGGCAGGGAACATTTACGTTTATGGAAATTAACACAGATAACCCTGTATTCCATAAGGAAATAAGAGGAGAGGATTCAACGCTAGACGATGATTTTAATTTTTTAAAGGAAAAAATATTGGGGGAAGAAGACCCACTTTGGTAAAATACAAAATAAAATGTTATGGTATTCAAGTTTAAAAATACTGGGATTAGTCTTGGAACTCGGTTTTTAGGTGAAAAAATCAGAAAAGAGATTGAAGCTGCATTCCTAAGTGAATCTTTGATAATATTTGACTTTGAAGATGTTACTGTAGTATCTCACTCATTTGCAGATGAATGTTTTGGAAAGCTTTTATTACAATTTGATTTAAATATCTTAAAATCCAAAACAACCTTTAAAAATACGAGTAATGAAATAAAAAGGACGATTGCATTCACCTTGCGCGAACGTGAGAAGCAGTTTAGTTGTTAAAATATAGCTCCCGGCGAGATTCGAGAGGCGTTACCTTATTGTGGGTACGCCTGTTTATAAATGCTTTTACTGGGAATTTCTTCTGTTATTAAATTGCCTTTTGGGCTATTTATTCAGTTCCTTACGAATGTTTTCTACAAAATCAACAGAAACTTTTGCCGCCTGGGCTGCCTGCTGATCCGTGAAGCCGAATTCAGTGATAAGGTTCTTTATTATTTTTATTTTTTCTTCTATTTCCCCTTCTATTTTCCCTTCATCAAAAGCAGTGTCTATATAGCCAAAGTCCGTGAACGGGTTTACATATTTTGCTTTCATGACATTCTGGTATCGTTATCCCGCAAACTTACGAATTTCCAGGTGGTTTCCTCCATCTGGCTCTGGAACGTCCCCGGCTGGCTATTTACTGCATTTAGTTGCTGCACTTCGTTGCATCCGGATGTCCGTGGTTATTTCTGTAAATGTTTCAGGAGCTTACCCGGTAGCCCAGTTCTTTCATCCTTTGTATAAACAGGTCGGTTTTGTTTTCAGGAATCATGATTGTAAAGAATTCTGCTTTGATGACGATATTCTTTAAAACCTCATCCTTTGCCATGATGCGGATCAGGCCCTTGTTGTGGGCAGCCAGTTGGTACACGCTTACGTCGGGTTCTTCCGCTATGGCCGTAGTGTTTTTGCCAGTTGCTTTAAATACCTGTCCCAGAACGGGGGCAATTTCCGGCCAATCTATAAAACGCTACTTCAATAAGTATTCATAGGCTGGGATGACATGAATGACCTTTCCGTTTTTTTCGAATTGATCCTTTTGTGAAATAGTGACTAAAGTTCCTTCTTCTATATTAAATAATTCCAGGGCTTCAATCATACCATTGATTTCTCTATCCAGGTTATCCGGGTTTAATTCATAACATACCTGAATGGCTTGATGAAAAGTCCCATTTTTAAATGCAATAAAATCACATGCTCCTTTTCCGAAAAATAATAGATCTATGAAAAGTGTTTGGTACAAAACTACAATAGTTTTGTTTAGTAAACAAAGCTATTGTGGTTTTGTGTCGAAAGCTATGCTCATTGTTACTTGAGGGTAATTTTCTCTTCTTTCGCAGCAGGTCAGGCACCTAGGAACAGCCCGATTTGGCCGTAAGATTACCCAAGGGTCAAACCATGGAAATAATCACATTGCCTGTTTTTTGACCTGTCTCTACATAGCGATGGGCTTCGACGATTTCATCTAGGGTATATTGCCTGTCGATTACAGGTCGGAACGAACCTTGCTCTGCGAGATCCCGAAGGTACAGGGCGTCTTCCTTCCGCATAGACGGGATGGGGAACACCACCTTTTTTCCTTTTCCAAACGGAGTGGTCAATGCAAGCCATATATTTTCCCATCGTTTTCCCAATTCAGTCGAAATATAAATACCCCGGGGTTTCATCAAGGGTTTGCACTGGCCGAACGAACTCTTTCCGACGGCATCAAAGACAAAATCGAAACGATATGCCGTTTGGGTAAAATCCTGCGTCTGGTAGTCTATCACCTCATCCACGCCTAGCGCCCTGACCAGTTCCATGTTTTTGGTATTTGCCACTGCCACGACAAAGGCTCCGAAATGTTTCAACAACTGTATGGCAGCAGATCCGATGGCACCTGTGGCACCATAAACCAACACCGTATCCCCTGCACCTACCTTTGCCGCCCGGATATTGCCCAGAGCATAATGGCTACCCTCGGTCAGGGCTGCGGCATGCCTATAATCCATTCCCTCGGGAATGATGGCCATTGCCCCCTCTTCTGAAATCACCTTGTATTCCGCATGCCCGCCAAAGCTGCTGTCATCATAACCAAAGATGCGATCGCCTACCTGATAGGAACGGACATCTTTACCTACACCGGTGACTTCCCCGGCAAACTCACAGCCCAGTACCTTGACCTTGGGCCGTAAAAGGCCGCTGAATAGCCGTGAGACTACATACTCGGCACTCCGAAAGCCGGTATCTGTACGATTCACCGTACTGGCATGAACTTTTATCAATACCTCGTTGTCTTTTGGAATAGGAATGGGTACATCCATGATGCTCACCACTTGCGGGCTACCATAAACAGTATAGACAGCCGCCTTCATATTGCTTGCCGGATTTTGACTTATAATTCATTTCAAAATTTAAATAACCGATACAAAATTGGTTATTTAAATCCAATCAATATGTTGTCTTTTTGTGAACTGATTGAGGACCCATTTGAATATATTATCACAATCTTACAACCCATACATACATTTTTATAAATTCAGATATTAGAATCCGCCCAAAACTTGAAACATTGAGGGACCAACATAACTTCGAAACAACTTACGTTGCGGAGAAATTAGGCTTTTCACCTGATGTTTATCTCAGAATTGAGAAAGATCAGACTCCCATTACATTTGAACAAGCAGAGAAATTTGCAGTATTTTACAAAATAGATATTTCCGATCTGCTATCAAAAGACAATCCAACAGTTAGCTTCATCAATAACCATTCCGCAACTTACGGCAAAAGCTATGTCAATAACAATTATGAAACTCAAAAGGAGGCTAATAACTTAATATGGCACCATGACAAAACCAGCCCTGAAGATCGGGGCTGGTTTGTTTTGTGTTCCTGTTATGCTTCGCGGAGAACTTTTATTAGGGGAGCTCTTCTCAGCGGGCACCTAGGCTACCCGAACTCCTCTTTTATTTATTGTTTGACGATCTTATGCAGCCCCAGGGTTCGGTTGCTGTCATCAGTAATATGTAACAGGTAGACGCCCTGCGCCAGATGTTTCAGGGATAGGGACTTCGCGTCGCTGACTTCCAGGATGCGGGACCCTTCGATACCGGTTAAAACCGCATGAACGGGAAGGGTGCAATATTGTTTTCAGGGTCAACGGTAGCGGTATAATAGTGCTTCGGGTCCATTTGCTTCTTTTCTGTGATCACCGCAGCATGAGGGTTGGCGCCGACTAACGCGACATCCATCCTGTAGCTGCTTGCGGATCTGCCCTTTGTTTTCCGTAAAAGCAAGTTGTTTGCCCGGAAGCCTGTTGCTACCGGGTATGGGCAGGGCCTGGGCTGCTACCTGGATAAACAAGGCTAAAATAAAGAGTACGTTTTTGTTCACTTTATTAATTTTTTAAAGGCTTATAACTGACTCTGATAAGCAGAAAGGCCGGTTTTTTCCTGCTATGCTCCTACAAAGTAAAGTATTATAAGGGACAAGTTTCTACGAGAAAACCCGTATTTTTGGTACCAATAGCAACTATTTTATGCGGTTTGTGGGATAT
>CAZFKK010000172.1:0-6376 GCA_964519735.1 uncultured Taibaiella sp. | reverse complement strand
GAAGAGGTAACCCTGCCTGGTGAAAACAGTAAAGCACTGGTCAGTTACAAAAATATTGCCCGGATCTATGTACACCTGTTCCGTGTCCCCTCTGAGTTAAAATATACCTATGAAGACCAGGAGCAATTGCTGGCCCGGCTGAAACAGTTATCTCCGGCCCGCCTTTCGGAACAATCATTACCCGGAACGGAGGATATGGAACTACATACTACAGAAATCAAAGTGGAGGCATTGCCCCAGGGTTCGTATATCCTGGTAATCTCCTCTGAAAAAACACTGGAAGGTGCCACCCAGCTTATCGCGGCCACTCCATTCCAGGTTAGCCCGCTCAGTTTTATCATCAACGGCGAAAACAACAGTATCTATGTTCTGCACCGCAAGTCAGGACAACCCATCCCCGATGCCACCGTCACTCTTTACGAACAACGGTATCATCAAAAAAAGAGAATTTACGAGCCGGTCCTGGCCGGGAAAGTGGTCACAGACAAAGAAGGCAAGGCATTATTACCCGCCACCAACAACGGCTATGCCCACTACAACGCCATCTCGATAACCCGGGGTAGCGATACACTGCGGCACCAGGCCTACATCAATACCAACTACCGGCAACCGGCAGAGGAAACAAGAACACAAACCTTCTTTTTCACAGACAGGGCCATCTACCAGCCGGGACAAACGATATATTTCAAAGGCATCAAAGTACAAAGCAGCAACAAGAACCGGAAAAATGAAACCGTAGCGCATCAAAAAACGAATGTCACCTTTTATGATGTTAACGGACAAAAGATACAGTCGCTTGCTTTGACGACGAATGAATACGGATCCTTTTCGGGAAGCTTTACCGCACCGGAAGGCTTGCTGACCGGCCAGATGCGGCTATCGGATGACAACGGGAGCGCCTACTTTTCTGTGGAAGAATATAAAAGGCCGAAATTTTATGTGGCCTATGATACCCTTAAAGATAATTATGCCTTAAACCGGCCCATTGAAATAAAAGGCTTTGCCAAGGCCTATGCCGGCAACAATATTGACGGGGCAACAGTAAAGTACCGTGTGGTCCGCAATGCAAGATTTCCTTACTACTGGCGTTTCTATCGCTGGGGGGCACCTGCATCACCCGAAATGGAAATCGCTAATGGCTCAACCCGCACAGAAGAAGATGGCTCCTTCACCATAACGTTCAACGCTATACCCGACAAAACCATTAATGAGCAAACACTTCCGGTGTTTACCTATACCCTGTATGCCGACATCACAGACATCAACGGTGAAACCCGGAGCGGCAGCACCAGTGTCCAGGCCGGGTACCGCAGCCTGATCATCGCTGCAAACATTAAAGAACTATCCGCCCCTAAGGACCTGGATCATATAAAAATAAGTACCCGCAACCTGAATGGAGTGTTCACCCCGGCTGTAGTTAAGATCAGTATAGCCCCCTTAAAGTTTCCCGGCAAACTTTACCGTAAAAGGCTTTGGGAACAACCGGATCAATACATAATGACTGAAAAAGAATTCAGGAACTTTTTTCCCGACGATGAATATGCGCAGGAAAGCGATTATTTAACCTGGGAAAAAGGAAAGGAGTATTATCAGAAAACAGAGACCTCAACAAAGGAGGGGCTGATACCCATCCCGGCCGGCACCTGGGCTCAAAACGGATGGTATGTGATCGAGCTCTCGGGAAAGGATCCCCAGGGCAATGATGTACTCGAAAAAGTATATACCTATGTACTCAGAACCGGGCAAAACGACCCGGTGCAGAAAGACCTGCTTACCTATACCCCAAAGGAACAGTACCAACCCGGAGAAAAAGCGGAGCTATGGGTGTTGGCCGGGAGGGATAAGCCTTACCTCATCCCCGCTTCCAGCCATCCCGCCGGCAATGGGAATAAAAACCCGGTAACTTTTCCCATTACTGAAGCAGAACGGGGCGGCATCACCTTTTCCTGCCTGTATCTACAGAACAACAGGGTGTACCAGGCGCAACACCTGATCCCTGTTCCCTGGAGCAATAAAGAACTTCACCTGGAGTGGGCTACACACAGGGACAAACTATTGCCCGGTGCGGCAGAGGAGTGGACGCTTACCCTTAAAGGAGACAAAAAGGAAAAAGTAGCGGCAGAGGTGCTGGCCGGTATGTATGACGCATCGCTTGATGCCTTTGCCCCACACCAATGGCTCCGCCACAGCCTGTTTCCTTCCCTTTACCCGGTCAATTACTGGCGCACCGGCTATACCTTCGGCTTATCCAACAGCATCTTACTTCAGGATATAGGCCCGGGAGTATACCGGGAATATGAAAAACGTTATGATGAGTTGGCCGGACTCGACTGGGAACAAACCAGGTGGCGTTACGGCCAGCCCCGCTCTGTCCAGTTGATGGGCAAACGGGCAGGTAATGAAGCCAGGATGGAGGAAGTGGCTGTAACAGATGCGGCCGCTCCTGCCGCTCCTGAACAGATGCAGGAAGAACAGGCCTATAGCACTAACAAAGAAACTCCTCCTGATGACCCTAAAGTAGCCATCCGGTCTAACCTGAATGAAACTGCTTTTTTCTTTCCCCAACTGGCTACAGATAAAGAAGGCAATGTCACCTTCAGGTTCACCCTGCCCGAAGCCCTCACAGAATGGAAGATGATGGCCTTTGCCCATACCCCGGATTGGAAAACAGGCTACCTTGAGGGGAAAGTACAAACTCAAAAAGACCTGATGGTCATGCCCAACCTGCCCCGCTTCTTAAGGCAGGGCGATGAGATCGTACTGAGCACGAAAATAGTCAACCTCAGCACGCAGGCGTTAAACGGAACCGCAAATATAGAGCTGCTCAATGCCCTGACCCTGCAACCGGTTCACCTGCCTTTCCGTTTGCAAGAGACTACCCGTACCTTCTCCGTCCCCACAGGACAGAGCACCACCGCCACTTGGACGGTGCATGTACCTGAAAGCCTATATGACCCGGTAGTCCTTCGCATTACCGCCAAAGCCGGCAATTTTACAGACGGAGAGGAAACCACAGTACCCCTGATCACTAACCGCATGCTGGTTACCGAAACCCTGCCCCTTCCTGTACGCGGGCAGCAGGAACAAACTTTTTCCTTTACCCGTTTAAAGGAAAACACAAGCAACAGCCTGGTGCACCGCAGCCTGACCGTAGAATTCACCGGCAATCCGGCATGGTATGCAGTACAGGCCCTGCCCTACCTGATGGATTACCCTTATGAATGTGCCGAACAAACCTTTAACCGCTATTATGCCAATGCGTTGGCCGGGCATATTATTGCTCAATCCCCTAAAGTAAAGGCCATATTTGATCAATGGAAGCATACAGATACGGCAGCATTGCTTTCTAACCTGGAAAAAAACCAGGAATTAAAATCCGCTTTACTGGAAGAAACGCCCTGGGTGATGGAAGCTAAAAATGAGACAGAGCAAAAACGCCGCATAGCCCGGTTATTTGAGACGCACCAGTTAGCCAAAGAGCTGGACCGGAACCTGAACAAACTCGCGGAAATGCAATTGCCGGAAGGAGGATTCCCCTGGTTTAAAGGTATGCGCACGGACCGGTACATTACCCAATATATCGCGACCGGCCTGGCCCGCTTACAGCACCTGGGTATAGCCAATGCTTCTAAGGGGAAAGCGCAGAGCATCATCAACAAGGCATTACCCTATCTTGATGAACAGATCAAAAAAGACTACGACGACCTTATTAAAAACAAAGCAAAACCGGAACAGCAACATATCAGCTACGCTCAAATCCAATACCTGTACCTACGCAGCTTTAACCTGAACCAGAAAGTGGCCCCGGCTACCGAAAAGGCATTTCAATATTACAAAGCACAAGCCGCTCAATACTGGCATCAATTCAACCCCTTCATGAAAGGCACTATCGCCCTGAGCCTGCATCGCTTTAAGGACAAGGTCTCCTCCGCCCCCATCATGGCTTCCCTGAAAGAGTTAGCTATTCATGATAAAGAGATGGGCATGTACTGGAAGACTCCCCAGGGGTACTGGTGGTATGAAGCGCCTATCGAAGCACAAGCCTTATTAATAGAAGCATTCACTGAAATAACAAAGGACATCGGCATAATAGATGACCTCAAAACATGGTTATTGAAACAAAAACAAACCCAAAACTGGAAAACAACCAAAGCAACAGCCGATGCCTGCTATGCCTTGTTATTGGGAGACAGCGACTGGATCTCCCAGGAAGCTGATGTAACGATCCAACTGGGCACAAAAACCATAAGATCCTCAGCAATTAAGACGGAAGCCGGTACCGGGTATTTCAAAGAAAGGATCGAGGGACCAGCCGTCCACAGCGACATGGGAGACATCAAAGTCCGGGTAGTGTATGAAAACAATCCTTCTGCCACTTTACCGGCCTGGGGCGCTGTTTACTGGCAATACTTTGAGCAACTGGATAAAATCACCGGGGCAGCCACACCACTGGCATTAAAAAAGCAACTGTATATAGAAAGGAACAGCGACCGGGGTCCTGTACTTACAGAGATCAATGAAGGCAATGCCCTGAAGATCGGGGACAAAGTTCTGGTCAGGATCCTGCTGCAAGTGGACCGGGATATGGACTATGTACACCTGAAGGATATGCGGGCCGCTTGCTTTGAACCGGTAAATGTGTTGAGTCAGTATAAATACCAGGGAGGACTGGGCTATTATGAAAGCACCAAAGATGTAGCTACCAATTTCTTTTTTGACCGGTTAAGAAAGGGTACCTACGTATTTGAATACCCTGTCTTTGTCACCGCCCAGGGCGACTTCAGCAATGGTATTGCCACCATACAATGTATGTATGCCCCGGAATTCAGCAGTCATAGTGAAGGCATCCGGGTAAATGTACAATAAGCAGCAATAGGACTCCTAAAATAACAATGTGTCTTTCCTGAAGTTAAAGGAAAGACACATTGTTATTTTATACCTCTCTGATCAGAAGCCACGCTTCAACAGGCCTATTCTCCGCCTTCTTAGGACACCTACGACAACATTCAGGGAGCAACAGCATGATACTGTACATCCAGGACTTTAAATTGCCGCATCCCGGCAGGCATTTTCCAGGACACTACATTCCCGGCACGGAACCCGATCAGGGCCGCAGCCATGGGGGTCAGAATAGAAATTTTACGTTGTTTGATATCCGCATTTGCCGGCATCACAATGGTGAATTCTGTTACTTTTTTACTTTGTACCTCTTCTATACTTACTTTTGAATTCAGCCTGATGGTATCCCGGGGCAAATCTTCTTCTTTAACTATTGTAGCACGGCTTAATTCATGGGCCAGCGACATTTCTTCACTGCCGGAAGCGCTACCTGCATATTGTTTCAACAAGCGAAAGTCTTCTTCGCAGATTAATACGGGATTTTCATTAATATTCATCGTTATTTAGTTTAAGACATTAGTGGGCATACGTCGGTTATACAATAGCTGATCTGATTTTCCAAAATAGATTTCATCAAAGCTCAGAGTTTGTAAAGCATCGATCTTACGAAAGAACTGGCTGGGCTTTACATCTTCCAGTGTTTTAAAACCACAGGCTTCCATGATTTCTACAGTGGCCCGGATCGTATTTTTATGAAACTGGGCGACACGAACCCTCTTCTCAGAGACATCAAGGCCATTGTACAGGTGTTTGTTCTGGGTGGCGACGCCGGCAGGACATTTGCCCTCATGGCATTTCAAAGCCTGGATACACCCGAGTGCAAACATCATACCTCTTGCGCTATAACAGGCACTGGCGCCTAACGATATCAATTTAAGAATATCAAAACCTGTCACAATCTTTCCCGCTACAATAAGCCTGATGTGGCTTTTCAAACCGTATTGAGTCAAAAGTTGCGTCACAAAACTTAAAGCTTCATATAAGGGCATGCCTAGGCTGTCCGTAAATTCCAGAGGTGCGGCCCCTGTTCCACCTTCTGCCCCGTCAATGGTGATAAAGTCAGGTAAAATACCCGTATCCCTTATCGCATTACAAATATCGGCAAACTCTTGTTTATCACCCAGGCATATTTTGAATCCTACCGGCTTACCTCCCGAAAGTGTCCTTAACCGGCCTATAAACTGCATCAGTTCCATTGAATTACTAAAGGCTCTATGGGCTGGCGGTGAATAAATGGTCGTATGCGGAGCTACATTTCTTATAGCGGCAATTTCCGGTGTATTTTTTGAAGCCGGTAAAATTCCCCCATGACCCGGTTTCGCTCCCTGGGATAGTTTAAGCTCTATCATTTTCACTTCAGGCCGGCTGGCATTGATACGGTATAATTCAGCAGAAAAACTACCATCTTCATTACGGCATCCGAAATAACCGGTTCCGATCTGCCAGATCAGGTCTCCCCCCTTAAGGTGATAAGTGC
>CAZFKK010000171.1:5614-6419 GCA_964519735.1 uncultured Taibaiella sp. | reverse complement strand
TTTGGGGGAAACGACTCCCCCAAACGTCAAGGAGGATGCCGGCTGTGCTGCAACAACCGTAAACCCAATACCGTACCCTCACAAAATGACGGAGATATCGGGCTGTTTAGGGACGTACATTGCTGTTGCATACACTTAAGAGGAATGGGTGAGTACGAAGCTGATTTTTGGGAATAGGCAGCTTCCTTTTGGATACTGCTTGTCCCTGTAAAGGTCGTGGGGAAATGCCTCTGCCTGGCTATCAGAAAAGGCACGGATCAGGGAATTGGTAATCATTTCAGGGAATTGGTAATCATTATTGACAAGAGGTTGGAAGAGTCAGGTAGCGATTAAGTACTTCATCCTCCTATGGGTGGCTCTTGTGGAACCCCCGGAGCAACGTAATCCCTATAGGGAATACGCCTTATCCTATAGGGATTACCGACAACTACCCGTAATGCTGCGTTTTCCTCAATCATTTTGTCGCATTCCCCGGTAAATGGTCTGCGCATTACCTGGAATGCGTCGATCATTCCTATGGGAGCACGTCGCATTCCAGGCAATGCATCGTTTTCCCCATAGGGTTTACGACAAACTACAGGCAATTGATCGACCATCAACCCGGGAAAACGTACGATTACAGGAAGTATGCCGCAAAAACCATGGAGTTGTTCATTTTCCCGGGTCAGGATAACAACAATTACAAAGAGTTGGCTTCGCTCCCCTATGGAAATACGCCGCTCCGGGGGGAGAAAAGAACGCGCTGGGGGGAGAAAATGAAGGGTTTGGGCTAAGACGGGCTGGAACTATGTATGCAAGCCATTAA
>CAZFKK010000171.1:1720-5604 GCA_964519735.1 uncultured Taibaiella sp. | reverse complement strand
GCTGAATATCAGCAGGATGGTAGAGGTTAATTACTTTTTCCGTATGTTTACCTAATAATTCACTACTCCCGCCCCCAAAATAAATCATTATGAAAAAACATTTACTCCTGTTTTGCCTTGGCTTTTTACTGTCAGCTTTGAATGCCTATAGCCAACCCCCTAAAATTGATATTATTTCTATTAACGGTCCCTGTGCGGGGCCAACGTTACCTTATCGTATTGAGTTAGGGGTACAATTCAAAAATGGGTATGAAGACATGACCCTAATCCTACACTGGGGTGATGGCAGCTCCAACCGGTTTTCGCCGATTCCACAGGGTACAGGAGTTGCAGCCGCACATGATTATGGTATGTCAGGTAACTATACCATTAAATTTGTACTGTACGACAGCACCGACGTAGCTGTAGATTCCACAATGTACGCCGCCAGTACCTTTTGTGAATATTTATATGGTTCTATATACAAAAGAAATGATGCCAATTGTACCTTTAACGAAGGAATAGATGACCACATTTCAATTCCGGTAAAATTAAGGTTAGACAAAAACAATATACCCCAGGATACCATTGTCGGCACCTCTACATTTGCCCTGAAAATTGGAGCGCTTGATAGCACGGCCGAATACAGCCTGCAGTTAATTCAAACACCTCCCGGCTATGTAGCGGCTTGTCCCTCCGGTGGTCAGTACATATTCAGGGTGGACACCATAACCGGAACCTGGCGCCCTCAATTCGGCCTGGATTGTAATACTTCCAATACACGTCCGGATTTATATGCCTACATGAATACCTTATTGCGCTTTGTCAATACCTCGTACTTAACCATAGCGGCAGGCAATGCGGCTTGTACCTCACAAGATGCTATTGTGACGCTGGAACTGAGCCCGAAATACACCTTTAATAGCGCAAGTACGGCACCATCTTCCATAAACGGTCAAATCCTATCCTGGGAGTTGAAAAATCTGAAGGGCGGGGATCACGAATACATTACCCTGTCCCTGGATCCCGTGGGCAAGCTGACACCGGGAGATACTTCCTGCAACACGCTGCACATCACTCCGCTGGCGGGCGATGCCAACCCGGAGGACAATAGCTACACTTCTTGTGACAGCATCCGAGCTTCCTGGGATCCCAATGATAAAAAAGTAGTTCCCGCGGGTGAAATAGCCCCTGGCACCGAGCTTACCTATACGATCAATTTTGAGAACCTGGGCAATGATACCGCCTTTAATATTCACATACTGGATACCCTGTCCAACCACCTGCAACATAGCTCGTTAGCGGTGATCTTCAGTTCTCATCTTGTAAAAATCAGTTTCAACGATGTAGCAAATCCAAAAGTAGCCCGCTTCGAATTCCAAAACATTCGCCTCGCGGATAAAAATAGCCCGGCTCATAACAAAGGCACCCTGATCTATAAAATAAAGGCTAAAGAAGATTTGCCTCCAGGCGCGACCATTGAAAATACCGCTCATATCTTCTTCGACATCAATCCTGCCGTGGTCACCAATACAACGCAAAGCACTATAGGTGAAGGAAGTAAAATAAGAACAACTGCTACTATAGCCGCACCGCACCTCTACCCCAACCCGGTAGGCGACCAATTGTACCTGGACAACCCCTCCGCGCAACTCGATCGCATGATGATCATCAACATCCTGGGTCAGACCGTACACCAAAGGAAAATCAAAGGAGGGATCAATATCATTTCCACAGCAACATTAACACCTGGCATTTATTATATCAAACTCAGTGGCGCTTACGAGACGAGACCGGTGAAGATTATCAGGAAATAAGGTAGAGCCCCTTCCGCATTTATCAGTTAAATAATTTAAATATTTGCAGAAAAAATGCAAATATTGATTTTTTAGAATTATTTTCGATAAAAATTTAGCAAAATGCTCTTACAATTCAGTTTTGGGAACTTTAGGTCTTTTAAAGATGTCCAAACTTTAAACTTTAAATCATCCAGATTGGTATCAGAAGATAAACAAGTGGATGAGCTTAATATTGCTGCAATACCGTCTTCAGAGGAGAAACCTTTAAAAATAATTGGAATATACGGGGCAAATGCAAGTGGAAAATCGAATGTACTTAAGGCTCTTAGCCTACTTAAAAACTTGATTACTGCTTCGTTAGAGACAGAGGGACTGCCTCAGAAATTACATGATCCATTTAGATTAATTGCTTCAACTGAAAAATTGGCTGGATATTTCCAGGTAGTCTTGGCTCTGGATGGTAAGAAATACAGATATGGCTTCACCATTAATAATGATTATAATATAGAGTCAGAATGGTTATTTGGTAATGCCCATAAAAATGAAACTTATTATTTCAAAAGAAATGGTAACGATATTCAATCTAATCCAGAATTTTTCCGGGAAGGCCTAAACCTTCCTGAGGATAAACTGAGAAAAGATACATTGTTTCTTACCTTTTGTACTGCCTATGATGGCCCTATATCAAGAGAAATCAAAAACTATTTTTCCGAGTATGTAATTTTTGACGCTTATTTGAATCAGAAAAAAGTGCTTTCTTTTTTGGATGAACCCTACGAATCTACGAATACCCTGGTCGAAAAAGGGCAGAAAGATACCGTACTTGGGATGTTAAGAGATGCGGGAATAAATTACGATGACATCGAAATCACCAGCCAGCAATTAGCAAAAGATAGCGTTGTAAAATTCGTAAACCTTACTAAATCAATATATAATCAAGAAGGAAAAGTTGAAGACAAAGCCTCTTTTAATTTGGACTTTGACGAATCTGATGGAACTAAAAAATTATATTCATATATCGGCAAGCTAAGCCGATTGCTAAGTGATGGAGGGCTTTTAGTTTCAGACGAAATAGACAGCAACTTTCATCCTAGCCTGCTCAAATATTTGATTCAGCAATTCCAGGACCCAAAAACTAACAAAGGAAATGCACAGCTATTATTGACCACGCACGATACCAATCTACTGGATCATAATTTCATGAGACGGGATCAGTTCTACTTTACAGAAAAAAGCTTGTATGAAGATTCTATTCTTTATTCTTTATCCGACTTAAAAGGTATTAGGAATAATGCAGATTTTGCCAGACAATATCTAGCAGGATTATATGGAGCATTACCAATTTTGGGAGGTTATTTAAATGAAGAGAAATAATGGATAGGAAAGAAAAAAAAGTTGAGGCATGGGATCTCCTGCCAGAAGTAGAACGCTCAGAAGATAGTAAGATTTTATATATTATATATTGTGAAGATGAAGTAAGTGAACCTATTTATTTCAGGTCATTTATCGGCGACAGTGTTTTTGTTACGGCAATAGAGAACCAAAAGGCAAAAAAGCAAAATCTTGTCAATGCAATTAATGATTGTGTCAAGGAGAAAAGAGTTATTTTCCACGAAAATAAATATAAGATTATAGAAGGTCTGCAAGATAGAATCTGGTGCGTTTATGATCGTGATGTAGAATGTGAACAATGGGAAGAGGCCAAGGCAACAGATCATTTAGAGTTTACTACAGCAATAACATCCGCATTTGACATAGGTTTTAATGTAGCCTGGTCAAACGATGCCTTTGAGTTATGGATATTGTTACATTTTGAAGATATCAATCCGGGTGTTACGGTTCATAGAAATTATATCTATGATCGCTTAACAGTAATATTCAGAAATCTGGATACCGCCAATCTGTATGCTCTAAATCCTAAATTTAATTATAAAGAAACGTTCAAGAAAAAAAGAGCCTTTTTAGAATATGTTTTACCTTATCTTAAAGATGAAGGCAGAAGAACAAAGGCTATAGAACGTGCCCAAGAGCTCGATGCTTATTTTGAAGCAAAAGGGTTACCCTATCATCAAAGAAATCCTTGCACGAAAATATATGATTTGGTTA
>CAZFKK010000171.1:1034-1710 GCA_964519735.1 uncultured Taibaiella sp. | reverse complement strand
AATCATTATTGAATCATTAAACAAAACAAAGTCAGTGGCGCGGACGGAACATCACCGTACTTTTTCCTGCAACAATACCTTGAATCTGCTGCCCATATCAAAAAGAAGGGTATGGCTGATCACTGATGCTTTCCTTGCTGCCTGTAGTACATCCTTTTCTGTCGAAAGCGCCTGCTGCAAAAAATCCGTGAAGCCCATGGATAACAGGAACTGGCATTGATCCGTAAACCAAAGCTGCTTCAGCCCGTACCTTTCCCCCCAATGGCTAAGCGCTGAAAAGTTGACATGGGAAGTGATGTCCTGGGCTCCGATATGGCTGTAACAGGAATCGTTGATGGTATGGTTGCGGTAGCAAAGCAGGGTCCCCTTGCTTCTGCAAGGTTTATAAAGCTCCTCCGACCCGCAACCATAATCAATAGTCATTACATAACCACGCTGCAGGGCCCGGGATACCTCCCCGATCCAATGCGTGGCTTGAAGATTGACTTCTGTGCGAAAGCCGCGAGGCAATGTGATGTCCAGCTCTTCCATATATTGCCTGACAGCAGGTCCTGCAGGCTGTAAGATTTCGGCAAAGCCATGATCATAGGTTACATACACTTCCATCAGGTCACCGGCCATAACTACCTGGTGCACCGCGAAATTATCCACCAGCTCATTGGACAAGATACAGCCT
>CAZFKK010000171.1:285-1024 GCA_964519735.1 uncultured Taibaiella sp. | reverse complement strand
ATGGCTCCCGCATCAGCAATGGTATCATACCAAACGACTTTTTCGGGCAAATGTGTCTTTTCTATCTCCCTCATAACCGGGCTCTTCTCAATGATAACATAGCTCAAAAGATCATACAGCTCCGGGCTGTAATGTTTAAGATAGGACAAGATATCATGGCTCAACATGCCGGTGCCGGCTCCATATTCAATCACTGTGAACGTCTTACTTCCTAAGTCCCGCCACATCTCTTCGAGCTTCCTGCCGATCATCGCCCCGAAAACCGGCGTCAGGTAAGCGCTGGTATAGAAGGCGCCCTCTTTGCCTATAGGACTATGTGCTGTATAAAAACCTAACCCGGGGTAATACAGGCACATTTCCATGAATTCATGGAACGGCATGGGGCCCTCAGCCTTTATTTTCTCTATGATCAGTTGCTCTAATTGCATCACCGGATAGATCAACACCTGGCGGGACCAATAGTTGGGATTAAACATTGTTAAAATCGGGCACGGGGACAACAACAGTTAAAATCGTCAACCCGGGGACCGATCGGAACAAGACGCTCCTGCAAAAGGGAAAGTTCAACCAGGAAAAGGCAAAAACCGGTGAATACAGATCAGGCAGAATTCTTAACAGCGGCCTAACAAACAATAACCTTCCAATGCTGTTGTAGTAACACTCAATAGGTCTTACCAAAGATTATCTTTCATTTTCAAACCTAAAATATCAAAAAAAACTATGACAGACGCAACGGAAA
>CAZFKK010000171.1:0-275 GCA_964519735.1 uncultured Taibaiella sp. | reverse complement strand
ATAAAATACCCATATAAACAGACTTACTTCTCCTGCCTTAATACGACTGCATCCACATTTGCCTTTCTATTCATTGATCATAATTTCATTGTATATATTATTCACTATATATATTCAAGGACACTTATTGGTATTGTAGTTGCAGGTTGAAACTTGTATTATTTGCAGTAACATGAAAAACTTAAATTTATGAACATAAAAGAAATAGGTTTGGTAGGTATGACATTGCTGTTCGCTTGTAATTCCAAGGAAGAAGACCGGTCCGGGTATCCTCC
>CAZFKK010000170.1:0-6446 GCA_964519735.1 uncultured Taibaiella sp. | reverse complement strand
ACCTGGAATAAGATCAAGAATCAAAATAATTAAGCGGCTAACTATCTGCTCAAAATAGGCCGGGGAGCTGCCCTGAAAAGCGCACAGGCTTATCCTATTGAAATAAATTCTATCCTTCCAAGGCTTTGTCCCGGTGAACCGCAGATTTTTCAGTAATTTCGCGCCCTATTTAAGTTATATGAAGAATATACGCAATTTTTGCATTATTGCCCATATTGATCATGGGAAAAGCACCCTTGCCGATCGCCTGCTGGAACATACCCATACCATCTCTTCCCGGGATATGCAGGCCCAGGTACTTGATGATATGGACCTGGAACGAGAAAAGGGCATTACGATCAAAAGCCATGCTATCCAGATAGACCATTTGCATAAAGGGGAAAAATATACACTTAACCTCATTGATACACCCGGCCACGTTGATTTCTCTTATGAAGTCAGCCGGGCGCTGGCGGCATGCGAAGGCGCGCTGTTGCTGGTAGATGCCTCACAAGGTATCCAGGCGCAGACCATATCCAATCTTTACCTGGCTATCGAAAATGACCTGGAAATCATTCCGGTGATCAACAAGATCGATATGGATGGCGCGATGATCGATGAAGTTACCGACCAGATCGTGGACCTTATCGGCTGCAAACCGGAAGATATCATCCTGGCCAGTGGCAAAAGCGGCATAGGCATTGATGAGATCCTGGAAGCGATCATTGATCGTATTCCGGCGCCTAAAGGCAATGAAGAGGAACCCTTGCAGGCCCTGATATTTGACTCTGTATTCAACTCTTTCCGGGGCATCATTGTTTATTACAGGGTGATCAACGGTAAGATCAGGAAAGGGGATAAAGTAAAGTTTGTGCATACCGGCAAAGAATATGGTGCAGATGAAGTGGGTATCTTAAAACTGGCCCTTACCCCCAAAGCTGAGGTCAAAGCCGGTGACGTAGGCTACATCATTACCGGTATCAAAAATGCCAAAGAAGTTAAAGTCGGGGATACGCTGACCCTGGTCAATAACCCCACCCGGGAAATTGTCAAGGGTTTCGAAGATGTGAAGCCGATGGTGTTTGCCGGTATCTTCCCCGTAAGTACGGATGATTTCGAAGAACTGCGGGATTGTATGGAGAAACTCCAGTTAAACGATGCTTCCCTGTCTTTTGAACCGGAAACCTCCCAGGCGCTGGGCTTTGGTTTCCGTTGCGGTTTCCTCGGTATGCTGCATATGGAAATTATCCAGGAAAGGCTGGAGCGGGAATTTAACCAGACGGTGATTACTACGGTACCCAACGTAAGTTTCTATGCCTTTACTACCCGGGAAAAAGACGTGAAAATAATCGTCAATAACCCTTCCCAGATGCCGGACCCCAGCAGACTGGACCGGGTAGAAGAGCCTTTTATCCGGGCCCAGATCATTTCCCTGCCTGATTACATCGGCAATATCATGACCCTTTGTCTGGGTAAGCGGGGTATCCTGATCAACCAGAATTACCTGACCCCTACCCGTGTAGAGCTTATATTTGAAATGCCCTTAGCCGAGATCGTATTTGATTTTTATGACAAATTAAAATCCAGCACCAGGGGTTACGCCTCCTTCGATTATCAACCTCTGGATTACCGGGAAAGCGATATTACTAAAATGGACATCCTGCTGAACGGCGAAAAAGTGGATGCTTTAAGCGCTTTGATCCACCGCAGCAGAGCCCAGGACTTTGGCCGTAAGCTTTGCTCCAAACTAAAAGAATTATTGCCCAGTCAGCAATTCGTCATTGCCATACAGGCTGCCATAGGCGCTAAAATTGTTGCCCGCGAGACCATTTCCGCCCAGCGTAAAGATGTAACCGCCAAATGTTACGGCGGAGATATATCCCGTAAACGCAAGCTGCTGGAAAAGCAGAAAGAAGGTAAGAAACGTATGCGCCAGATCGGCAATGTAGAAGTACCGCAGGAAGCCTTCCTGGCGGTATTGAAACTGGATGATTAAAATTTCATCAACAACGTTTATAAAGAAGGCCGGAAATGATCCGGCCTTCTTCGTGCAACAAATATTATTAATAAATCAACAGTTTAATATTTTTGTTATTTTTGATTGCGGCTTCGTTCAACATAGTTGAACAAGGTCAGGATTATTACCTAAAATCGTTAAACTTAGATCATGAAAAGAATCTACCAAATTTGCTTATTGGCAACAGCATTCCTGATCACCTTACAGGTACAGGCACAGGATCATAAAAAATGGAGTGCGGGCGCGCGTACCGGTGTCAGCCAGGAATTCAACTCTTTAGCCGGCCAGTACAACAATTCCAATAGGAAAATGCGGAATCTAACAACTGGCCTCCACAACCAATTGTTTGTCAATAAACAATTGGGAAAACGTAGCCAATGGATGCTGGAACTGAATACTTCCTACTTTGCCTATTCCTCGGAAAGTTCTTATATGACTTTCCCCCCACAGCAAATAAATCATGAGTACTACGCCCTGTCAAAGCGCCACAATCTGGGTCTGCAATTCAACGCCCGGCATCTTGTTTACGAATGTAAACCCTTAAAGTGGCAACATTATGTGGGGCTTAACCTTAATTTAAATACCCTGATCACACAATACCGGACCTACGAAAGCATTAATAATGGATCTCCATTAATCATGGCCGGAAGAGAAAGGAATCACAACCACCTCTATGCGGGGCTGGATTATTCAGGCCGTATCCTGCTGAGTCCAAAACTCTCCATTCAATATGTGATGAACTATTCGTTGATAGACCCGAACTATTCCTTAACATTTAACGGTCTTAATCCATTAGGCATGCAGTATGCTCGACACAAAATGACAGGCAATGCAGGTATCGGCTGGCATTTTTAAATGGAACATTACCGGGTAATGTAGCCGAGATCCCTACCGGATCAATGTTACATTACCCCTGTAGGTTTCCGTCTTACCGGGATACAACAATAGCCTGATCTCATAAATATACACTCCTTCAGCCTGTTCTTTGCCATTAAAGCAGCCATCCCAGCCCCTACCTTTTAGTTCATGGCTTTCGAATACTTTTTGTCCCCAACGGTTATACACCACTATGGTCAATCCCTGTCCACCCCTGGATAAAAATTGCCGGGGGAAAAAATAATCATTGACCCCATCGCCATTGGGGGTAAAGGCATTCGGTATATCCACGTAGCAATCCTTCCCGACATACACTATATCTGTAGTCGTACACTGGTCAATCGTAACCGAGCCCTTATAGATGCCCGGATGCCGTACTTCCAGGGAAGAGGTGGTCGCCCCTGTACTCCACAACCAGGTTGCCCTGGCATTACCCTTGTTTATCTCGTCGCTTAACACAAGCGCCTGTCCTTGCAGGCACAATGCAGCGTCCCCTGATAGCTGCAGTTGAGGCAAGGGTTTCACCCTTACCGTTATGCTGTCTGACAGCCCGGAGCAAACCCTGTACAGCCCGGCCAGGCTTACCTTATAGGTACCGGGCCGGTCGTAAGCATGTGTCATGGTATCCTGGTCATTCACCAGGTCAGGACCGTCCCCGAAATTCCAGGCTGCACGCTGCAGCCCCTCCCGGGAATACTTGCCTTTAAATTTAACGGGCACTCCTGCACATACCGAAGTATCGTTCCAGATGATGGAAAGCCGGGGTAATGAATCTACCCGGATCAAGTAATAGGCGGTATCCCTGCAAGGCACAAAATCGGTTACCACCAGCCTCACCTTATAGACTCCGGGATGTTTAAACTGATGTACCGGATGCTGCACCTCCGAAGCCTGTCCATCCCCAAAATCCCAGGAATAGGTGGGCGCTATATTATTAAACGTTAAGCCTGTGGATTGATTAAGGAAAGGTACCTCTGCGCCTTCACAAACAATACTGTCAGGTGTCGTAAACAAGGCTTCTAAGGGATGATGAACATCAAGAAAACGGGTAAGACTTTGGGAACAGAAGGCATTGCCGGCGTTTAAAGTAACGGTGTACCGGCCCTGTTGATGATAAACATGGGAAGGATGCCTTACCGTATCCGTCAGGTCATCGCCAAAATTCCATAAGTAGTTCCCGCTGTAAGCAGATAGATTATTAAAATGTACCGTATCCTGTCCGCAGCCATAGCCCCATTCATAATTAAAATCCAAGATAGGGGACTGAGCGACACCCACTGCAACCGCCACCCGGTCGCTTTCACAACCCGCTTCGGAGATCTGCGTCACATACCAGCGAAAAGTATCCGGCCGGTCTGTAGAGATTACCGGAGCAGAACTGTTGCCTATGCCTCCCGTTTCCGTCTCATACCATAAGACTTTTCTACCAGGGGGTACGGTAAGGGCAGCCGGCTCCTGTCCCGAGCAATATTGAGGCACATCAATTAACGGAGGCTGAGGCCTGGGATGTACCGTAACCACCACAGTATCCCTGGTGCTCTCTAAACTGCAGTGGAGTACTTCCTGGCTCACATACCAATAATAAGTACCCGGGACATCCGTGGCCGGCGTCGGCGCCTGCGGTAAGGGATTCCCTCCCGTTGCGCTGCTGAACCAACGCAAATTGCTGCCTGATGCCGTAAGTGCCCTGGGTGTTTCCCCTGCACAATAAACCTGGTCTTCACCCACCGGAGGCATAGGTTCCGGGGCTCCCTGAACCAATACATTCCTGATGGCATGCCTGGCCCAGGCGGACCCTGTGCCCGAACTAAAACCAAAATACCCGTTCAGGTTGAGGGTAGCATTACCCGTCATTACCGGTGGATTGCCATCAAAAGATACCGTCACTTTACCAAAATCATAAACCAGCAAACAAGTATGCCAGTTGCCATCAGTTATAAATTTTTGGTCCTTTAGATCAGGCGCTAACTGACCTGTCGGCGAACCTTCCTGATAATTGGATGTGCCATCCAGTCTCCTTAACGAAACCAGCGGATTATCTACGACAGCATCATTATTGTAAGAATCCAGGATGAGTAAAAGGCCATTGGGATTATTTGGTAAACCTATTCCTGCTCCCAACGTGAATCCTGTCGGTGGATTAGAAATATACCAGAACGTGATTCCATCTGCCGTCGGATTAGAACTGTTGGTGATTTTGAATTCAAAACTGACCGAAAATTGCGCACAACTGGTCAGGTTCTGAGGTGTCCTGTAATAAATGTAACCAGCCTGATTGCCTACTGGTCTCGTCAGGACAAAATCAGCTCCGTCTACTGAGCTTTGCGGACCGCACACCCAACCGACAGTGTCTACGGGATCGCCTGTCAATCGAAATTTAAAGCCTTGTGCTATGACAGACAAGACATAAAAGGTCAAAATGATCGTGCATAAAGCTTTGCGCATATTTGAATACAAATAAGATAATGAGTCTTTAATAAAGGTCCTATATCAAAAAGCGATAAAAAATATCAATAATAATATATTACGCTCAATTTAATAGAGCAAATATAACAAAATGCGCCCAGATGTGAACATAACCCTAACAGGTAAAGGATAAGCAGGGATTTCTAAGCAGAAAATGATCCCGATCGTTAGTTTTAGATATATTTGATTTAAATTCGCAAAAATATTCAATAGCTTAACGGTACAGTAATATGAACAACGAATGGCCTTTATGGGAAGTTTTTATCAGGAGCAAAACGGGACTGGATCATAAACATGTGGGTAGCTTGCATGCCACAGATGCTGCAATGGCCATTGAGAATGCCCGGGATGTATATACCCGCCGTATGGAAGGGGTCAGCATATGGGTAGTGGAAAGTAAATACATCCATGCCTCTAACCCCGATGATGCTGCCGCACTATACGATCCGGCTAATGACAAAGTGTACCGGCATCCTACTTTCTATGATCTGCCCATCGAGTTGAAACATATGTAAACTCATGGAGTATGGGCATCATTTCATTAACTAAGCTCCAAACGGGAGACTTATACACCATACTCCATCTATACTGTCCCTATTAATCCGGTTTCGCATGCCTATAGATAAACTGAACTACCTGTTGCAACTTGCAGACAACGCCCTTATTATCGGACACCGCCTGAGTGAATGGTGCGGCCATGGCCCGATCCTGGAGCAGGATATCGCCCTGACGAATACCGCATTGGATCACCTGGGACAGGCCAGGAGCCTCTACCAGTATGCAGCAGCTATGTATGCCCAACTTTCAGAAGCAGAGCAGGCGGGTGCATTCTCCAATCCGTCTTTGTTTGGAAAAGGTCAAACCATAACTGAGGATTTCCTGGCCTACTTCCGGGATAGCTGGGATTTCAGAAATGTACTGCTTGCGGAACAACCCAATGGCGACTGGGCCTATACTACAGCCCGGGCCTTCTTCTACGATAACTTTACCGTGCTTTTATATACTGCATTGGCAACAGGCAAAGATCCGGCCATTGCAGCTATCGCCGAAAAATCCCTGAAAGAAGCTTCTTATCACCGGCGCTGGAGCAGCGAATGGGTCATTCGCC
>CAZFKK010000169.1:0-6466 GCA_964519735.1 uncultured Taibaiella sp. | reverse complement strand
ACAATATGCTGCGTATGGGCGTAGCATATTGTGCAGGTAAAGCGGGCTGGACAGGTTGGTCACCACCAGGATGCGGAGATCGGGGTATTGCTTCAGAATAACAGGTGCCAGCACATCTCCTGTCTTACCCGGCAGTTGGATATCCAGCAGCAATACATCGGCCTGTACTGATGGAAGCTGCTCCAGCAGCTCTTCGCCGGAGGCATATACTCCGGCCAGGTGAAGATGCGCGTAGCCTTGCAACAGGCTCTGCAGCCCCCCGATGATCATCGGGTGATCATCGGTAATGATAATATTGATACTCATGTGGTAACGGGTTTATAGTGGAGGGGAAACTCCAGGTAAGCGGTGGTGCCCATAGCTGCAGAGGAAGCCACGGAAAAGTAACCATGCAGGGCTTTTACCCGTTCCTCCAGGTTACGCAGCCCTAAACCGGACTGCTCCTGCCCCGGGTCAAATCCTTTACCGTCATCTTCCACCGAAACACAAAGCCGGCCATCGTCGCAGCGGATCTGTATAGCGGCATGGCGGGCATGGGCATGTTTCAGTATATTCTGCAACAGCTCCTGGACCATTCGGTACACTTGTAACTCCAGGGAACTATCCAACTGCTGAAAGGCGCCATAAAACTGGAGGTCAACGGATAACTGCCCATCGGTATCCAATTGCTCACAATAAAGCTGCAGGGCTTCCCGGAGTCTGTGTTTGACCAGCATATCCGGCATCAGGTTATGGGCGGTAAGGCGGATCTCCTCGCCCATGCCCTGGAGCATAGTCATAATACCAGAAAGCTCCTGCCGGAGCAGGACCGGATCGGGCTCGCGCTGCACGCTGCTTAACTTCAGCTTAATGCCGGTAACCATGCCTCCTAATCCGTCATGCAACTCCCGGGAGAGCCGGACGCGTTCCTTTTCTTCACCGGCCACCATGGCTTTCAGCTGCCCGATACTCCGGTCCCTCAGGCTGATCTTTCGCTGATAACGGTAAAAGGCTACTCCTAAGCTACTGAGCAACAGCACACCGCCGGCAATACCGGCAATAGTCATATTCTTCCGGTACAGCCGCTTGTCCTGTTGGGCGATCTGCAGCTCTTTTTGAATAAGAGATTTATCTTTTTCGGCTACCTGGTATTTGACCTCGATTTCGTTGACGGCTCTTATTTTGGCCTCGTTGATCTGGCTATCAACAAGCTGCAGGTATTCTGTCTGCTGCGCCAAGGCTTCTTGATAACGGCCCTGGGCCTTATATAAATCAATTAATACCAGGTATCCGTTCTGCCTGTTCTTAGTCAAACCGGTTTTCCGGGACAAATCCATGGCCTCCAGAACGACAGGCTCAGCCTCTGGGTAGCGGCCTAACCGATAGAGTGCATCGCCCAGGGAATAAAGTACCATCATCTTCATGAGCGGCCGTCCATTTTGACTAGCCCGTCTGGCTTCCTCCAGGTAAGCTAATGCTTCTTTGAACTTCCCGACCTCCAGCAATACATCGCCCATCCGGTGGTTGAACGAAGGGGTAAGTACGGCATCATGGACCGCCACTACTAAAGGAGCTGCCTCCTGGTAACAGGATAGGGTGCTGTCATATTGCTTCATCATAAAATAGACATCGCCTTTGCTGAGCAGCACCTGGGCTAACAGTTTTTTTTCACCGAAGGAACGGGCCAGGTCGATAGCCTGGTTGGCATAGCCCAATGCCTGGGTATAGCTGCCGATATTGGCCTTGATCCCGATCAGGTTATTATAGACAGGAATAAGGTATTGCGCGTTGCCCGGATCCTGAACCTGTACTAATCCGATCACCTTATGAAAGTACTCATTGGCCTTCACATACTCCTCCTGGTCGCTCCAGCTCAGGGCCATATTAAAATACAAACGGAGTAAGGGAGACTTCAGCTTTGTGGCTTGCTGACAATAAGGCAAAGCGGTATGGTAGCAGGCAAATCCTTTAGCATAATAGCCCAAAGTGGTCCAGGCAAGGCCCATACCGGCCAGGGAAAGTCCGAGGCCATCGCTAAACCCGCTGCGGCGGCTGAGCAACTCTGCCCGGCGAAACAACCGCAAGGCACTATCCGTGTGCTCATAAATCAGCTCATTGCCTTTACTGACAAGCAGGAGTACCTCTGCCGTATCCCTGGAGGTAAGGAGATAAGAAGACAGGTTCATCGACTCCTGCCCCAAAACAGCTCCTGAAGGAAGGATTCCTGCCCAACATCCCAAAATAATAGCCCAACTTTTTAGCAGTTTATTCATAACCCCTCACCTTTTTCAGGAAAATTTATATGATCATAAGCAATTTATGAAACTTAAATTAAAAAATCCGTGGATCACACCAATGATTGCCCGCTTATTTATTTTTTATTTGCTTTAAATAAAAGCTTAAAGATAATCATTAAGAAAAAAATGGTCCCACATTTTCGCTAACTTTAAAAATAATCAGAACATGAAACGCACTCCTTACTTTTTTAAATCCTTAGGCGCCGCCTGTATGCTTACATTAGGCTGTTGTGGCACTGTAGCTGCACAAGGCGTCGCTATGGAATGGGCGCAACAATTAACCAGTACCGGCCAATACAGCAACCCTCATATGATCACGACGGATGCTGCAGGTGATGTATATGTAACCGGTGGTTTTTCCGGAACCATGGATTTTGATCCCGGACCCGGAGTTGCTAACCTTACTGCAGAAGGGTTTGCTGATGTATTTGTGCTCAAGATGGATGGCCAGGGCAAGGTGATCTGGGTAAAACAAATGGGTGGATTGACCGAAAGCGATCGCGGAAGGGCCATTACCGTGGATTCCGCAGGCAACGTGTACACCACCGGTATATTTTACGGTACTGCGGACTTTGATCCCGGGCCAGGCTTCGAATACCTGACTGCAGCAACAATGGGCTGGAGTGATGTATTCATCTCCAAGCTGGACAAAGACGGTAGTTTTGTATGGGCTAAAAGCCTGGGCAATAGTGGTGCAGATGAAGGCAACGCTATAGCTATAGGCCCGGACGGCAATGTATATATCTATGGCAACTTCGACGGCAAAGTCGACTTTGATCCCGGATCCGGGACATTTGAAATGACGGCTGCTAACACTAGTGGATTCTTATTGAACCTGGATAAATCGGGTGATTTTGTATGGGCCAAACAATTCAGTGGATCGGGCACGATGCTGCCGGCTTCGATGGCGATAAGCCCCTCCGGAAATTTCTACCTGCTGGGCACTGTGATGATGGGCGATGTAGATGCTGATCCAGGCGCCGGCACGAAATTGATCACTGCTGTAGGTATGCTGGATCCTTTTGTCATTAAATTGGACAATAAAGCCAATTTTGTATGGGCCCGCCAGTTTGAGGGTGGCGCCTGGGAAATGGCTATAGGCGTAAACCTGGCTATCGACCAGAATGAAAACGTATTGACGACAGGTGTACTTATGGGTACTTTTGATTTTGACCCGGGTCCGGCAACCTACCCGCTGAAAGCCAAAGGCGGATCTGATATCTTTATCTCCAAACTGGACACTGACGGCAATTTTGTATGGGCCTGTGCTTCGGAAGGTAGCGCCTCTTCAGCAGTGGCTGAATCCAATAGTATAGCCATAGACAGCAAGGGTAATGTGTTTGCCACCGGATTCTTTAAGGGCACCGTTGATTTCAAGGCAGGTACGGAAACCTCCAGGATGACCTCCGTTAAAGACAAAAATGATGCATTCATTATTAAAGTGAATGCCGCAGGTAACCTGTCATGGGCCAAACAACTGGGTGGAGATGGCGTATGCAATGCCAACTCAATTACTGTTGACCACTCCGGAAACGTATATTCCACCGGATTTTTCAGCGATACTTGTGATGTTGATCCGAATAGTGGTGTGCATAATTTTGTGGCGACCGGCGGAACAGCAGATATTTATATCCATAAGATGATCTGTACAGATACGACCTCATCCGTCCTGGAGATCACCGCGCCTTGTGAAGGCTATGTATTTGGTGATATTACCTATACGACGAGCGGCACCTATACCCGTGTTGTACCTAATGCTGCCGGCTGTGACAGCACCATTAGGCTGGAACTGACGGTCACTCCTTTAGAAGTATTCATTACCGTGGAGGAATTCCTGTTAAGCACTACAGAAACTTACGAGCAATACGAATGGTTGTTAAACGGCAACTTAATTGAAGGCGCTGACGAAAGCACGTATGAGGTGAAAGAAAACGGCGACTACCAGGTCGTGGTCACCAATGATAAGGGTTGTATCGATACTTCGGGTATTTATACCATCACCAATTATACGGGAATAGAAAGCGCACATCATCTTGCCGGTCAAATCCGGGTCTATCCTAACCCCACACAAGACCTGGTTACCATACGGGCTCCTTTCAAAGTGAATATCCTGCTCACGGATATAGCGGGAAAGACCTTAAACGAAGGACAGCAAGCGAACACTATCTCCCTGAGATCTTTAGCGGATGGCATCTATTTCCTGCAACTTCGGGATCAGAATGGCCGGTTGCTGAAAACGGAAAAGATCGTGAAGAGCCAGCTATAAATTATTAATCCGGCTATAATCAATAGCCCTGAAAGCCTGCTTTCCCATAAGATCATTTGGGGAAGCAGGCTTTTTTAGGGTGGCTAACCGAGTTACCGTGTAGCCGGGATGATATTTTAATGAGGCATTACTACACGGTTGCGATCAGGAGTAAGTAACTTCCAGGTCAATCTTTATGGCTTCTAAGGCTTTGGAGAGAGGGCAATTTTCTTTGGCACCCTGCGCGATAGCCCTGAATTGTTCTTCAGAAAGCCCTTCGATCGCTGTGGCCTTCAACTGGAGCAAGATATCCGTAATAGCCAAAGCCGTAGTATCAAAGGAGACGACAGCTTTAGTTTCCAGGGTTCCGGGTACATGGCCGGCCTGGGTTAATGCCCCGCTCAGGGCCATGGTAAAACAGCCGGCATGAGCAGCACCCAGCAGCTCTTCCGGGTTGGTGCCGATCCCGTCTGCAAAACGGGTATTAAAGGCGTAAGACGTTTGGTCCAGCACCCTGCTTTGTGTTGAAAGGGTACCTTTACCCTCCTTGAGATTGCCCACCCAATGGGCCGTTGCGGATCTTTTCATACTATTTGTTTTTTAAAATTGATGGAGAAAAATTAAGAAGCCTTGAATTTAAACAGATGCCCCTCCAGGGGCAAAAAACCAACCTCCCCTACCCCCACAGCACTGCCTAAAGGTACGGAAGGAAACAGGATATTCATTATTTACCCCGGGAGCGGGATAACTTTAACGGTCTTTTATTACAGAAAAACAAGATCATTGATCCTTCTCAAGATCATCTCTTCCTATATTAAAGTATTATTACCCGGTTTATGCTCTGTCCGCTCCATTCCTGGGGCTGCGCATTACTCCTGAAAATAAGCATACGATTCACTGGAAAGTTCGGAAACATAACTTACCTTTGCCGCCCTTACGACAAAAATTGATTCTGTAGCTCAGTTGGTAGAGCAATACACTTTTAATGTATGGGCCCTGGGTTCGAGTCCCAGCGGAATCACAGAAAAAACACCCAAAACAGCCGAAAAATAGCGGCTGTTTTGCTTTTCAGCTCATTCCTTCACTGTTCTATGAAGTCTCCGGAGTAAGTGTTACTTTTTATTAAATGAACACCTGACTTCGCCGGGGTATAATTCGTATTGTATACCGATTTTTCTGCATTCTGAATTATTATCCACCTTCTTTTCGTCTACAAGAAGACCTCCCTTAGCCCAATCCCTGCACGTACATAAATATTCGTCTTTTTTGCAGGAAGCAAATAATACAATTAGAATCAGTGGTATTAGTAATTTAATCATTTTGTTTACTTAGTTATTGTGTTATAAAATCTCCGGGGAAATTAACATAAATCTTGCGAAGATACTACCTCCCCGTCAAATATCGTGCTTACCCATTTTCTATCCATTCAGCAGGATTCGCCTTTATCTCTGTGATAAAGCCTCTTTACAACCTTCAAAATAGTTGTGACGAATAGATGCGTTAACCTGGCACATCACCTGTTATCATTTTTTCCATTCTTCTTTCAGGAGCCCGGTAATACATTCATCTTTCATCTCATTATCTGCCATGCATAATAAAGAGGATCGTTTAATACCTTCAATTTTATAACCAAATTTCTCCTGCATCTTAAGGGAATTTTCATTACCTGTAAAAAAGCCATTTTCCAGTCTTCTTAAGTTCAACTCTTCAAATGCAAATTCAATTCTTTTACCGAAAGCCTCTGTTCCCAACCCTTGCCCATGATATCGTTCATTCATCCATATCCCTCCCTCAGCCTTCCTTTGAAAAGGATTAATATTAGTCAGACTTACCCCACCAACGACCTTCCTTTCAGCGGTAAGTTCAATAGCAAACTCATACCTATTTATTTTATTAATAGTTTTATTCTGTTTACAAAAATTAATCCATTTCATGGCATCTTCCT